>CAXGRW010000327.1:0-6171 GCA_964012125.1 uncultured Rhodopirellula sp. | reverse complement strand
GGGGATTACGCCTGCCTGAACCTGAACATATTCACAGACGACCTCGAAGCCCGTGAATCAACCAAGATGCCGAATCGCATGTTTGTAACTGTGCAGTACGATGGCGACGGCTCGGACCAACCTGATTACAAATCAGCAAACAAGGCAGTAGAGCTGTTACGAAAGCATCAGGACGAGTCATTTTTTCTGGCCGTCGGACTGGTCCGACCTCATTACCCAATGGTTGCTCCACGAGAGTACTTTGAGCCCTATCCGTGGCAGGAAATGCAATTGCCAGCGCAACAAACCGATGATTTGGCAGATATTCCCAAACTAGGAAAAGCAAAGACAATTTCTTCAACCAACCAAATCGGAAAACACCCGGACAATCAAAAAAGGATGTGGTCTGGTTACTATGCGTCAGTGTCGTTCATGGACGAACAGGTTGGTAAAATCATCGACGAACTGGATGCCCTCGGACTGCGTGACTCCACTGCCATTGTTTTTACCAGTGACCATGGATACCACCTCGGAGACCATCAATTCTGGCAGAAGTCAAACCTTCACGAACAAGTCCTCCGTGTCCCATTGGTGATGTCTGTACCCAACCTACCGAGCGGAACATCTGAGGCGGTTGTAGAGTTGGTTGATATATATCCCACTGTTTGTGCATTGACGGGTCAGACGACCCCAACTGAAGTACAAGGAACAAGTCTCGTTCCTTTGCTCACCCAAACAGACGACCAGGTAAAAACGGGTGCGTTATCGTTTAACAATGGTTTTTCACTTCGCACGCCAGACTGGCATTACATGCGGTACAAAGATGGCACGTGCGAGCTCTACGACATGAAATCCGACCCCGGTGAATTCACGAATCTTGCAAAGAGCCAAGAGTTTTCGACTCGGTTGCAACAACTGGATAAAACCCTACAAACTCGTTTGGATAGCGTTGGCATTCAAACGAAGAATACAGCTAAGAACAAACGCAAAACGAAGAACCAAGCACAGAAGACCACCCCCAGCAGCAAGTGAGCTATGTCACCAAAACGCCCTTCCGGGAATGTAACCTTCGACAACCGCAACCGTGTCGTGATCGTGACCGGCGGAAGCATGGGCATCGGAGAGGCGATTTCGCACGCCTTTGCCCAATCGAACGCCCATGTGTATGTTGCTGACGTCAAACCACCTGCAGATGAAGATCCGTCAGACACGAATGGCGTTACTTATTTACACTGCGACACAGCATCAGAAACAGATTGCAAAACAGTCGTCCAAAGGGTGATTGAGGAGCAGGGTGCGATAGATGTCTTAGTCAACAATGCGGCAATCCAACCACCTGAATCATATCAGCCCATTGATCGTGTTTCATCCGACGTATGGCAGCGGATGATCGAGGTCAATCTTTGTGGTTACATGCGGATGGCTGCGGCAGTGTTGCCTCACATGAAACAGCAACACTCAGGGGTCATTATCAATTTGGCCAGTGGTCAGGCCCACCGCACTGCGCGTGAAGTTGGTGTCTACGGGCCCATCAAGAGTGCCAATGTCATGCAAGCTCGCCAATGGGGAGTTGAGTATGCCCGCGACGGCATTCGGGTTTTGTCAGTATCTCCTGGCGCGATCAACACGCCCATGATCCGGGCAAGTTTGGCGGAACAAGGTGGCGGAGCGGCATTAGGCAATCGGCATCCCATTGGCCGCATTGGCGAGGCACACGAGGTCGCATCCGCGGTCCTTTGGCTGACCAGCGATGCCGCATCGTTCATCACAGCAACTGACCTCGAAGTGGATGGCGGTCTGGGTGCACTCGGATCATTTGCGGATCCTTATCCAATGCCGGAATGAGGGTTACGCTGCGGTGCGAGTGCGGGAAACGAAACAGCTCATTGACGCTTCATCTTGCCGCAATCCGGTGAAAGCCGCCTTTACGCTGCCGCATCTTTGAAAAAACTGCCGCATCTTTGGAAAAGTTGCGTATGTGGCTCATGCCCGCTGTGGCAGCACCAATGCTACTGACACTCACGACCGGTATTCACAGGCAGCGTTCTGGAGGCGAGGCCCCCTGCCAGCCGATACACTCAGCGTTCCTCCGGTTCGAAGATGGACTCGAAGATGTGCGAAACTGTACCGCCAGGCCTCAAAATCGCGGCAACCGGCGTAAAACCAACCGCAGTTCGAGACCGTACAATACTCTTGGGCTGCAGCCCGAGAGTATGATCGAGGGACACGTCTCCTGCTACCAATTACTACAACCACGCGACGTCAGCATGTCGACCTGCAACCGCTATCCGCAATTTCTATTGGCCTGCATCTTTTCGATGGCCTGCGTTGCCCCCGGCTTCACTCAGGCACAGAACAACACGCCAGCGGGCTCAGCAGCCCCAGCGGCAAAGACCAAGAGTGATGCGCAACCAGTCGAAAAATCACCGCTGACAGACCTGTGGATGGGGTACTCATCGCAGGGCAACGTGCAATTAGCAGAATCGATAGCGGCACTTGCCCGTTTGAAGCAGTGGCCTGAAGTCAACGCGTTACTCACGCGTGTCGTCGGCAGCGGCGCTTCTGATGCGGTTCTCTCTCAGATGGCAGAGAAGATTGGGTCACGCAATTTCATTGCCATCAGTGCTGAACCGACCCTTAGCGAAGCGGCCAAAGCTGGTTTAGCCATGCTGACGAAAGCTTCGCGAACCACCACAGAAGAGCCAATACGCTTACAAGCTGCAATCGCTGATCTTGACGCAAAAACCACTGACAAATCACTTGCGGCAACACGTACGCTGTTAGCTGGTGGTGAAGCGTCAATCGTTGAGCTTGTCGCCGCGGCAGTCAAAACTCCCGCCCCCGCGAATCGAGATCAGATTCTAAGAACGATGCTAGAGCTTGGTTCAGGAGGCGAGAAAGCTCTACAGCAGCTAGCGTTGTACGGGACCAATGAAGTACGCCCGGGTGCGTTAGAGTGCCTGGCGAGAATCAACCGATCTGGTTACGTCATCGATTTTATAACAGCCGCCCTTGCTCAGGACTCCAGTGCTGAAGAACGAACTGTTGGTAGAAAGAACTTGATCGAACTGGAAGGAGCAGTGCCAACCGAAGCATCGGGACGCGAGCTACTGCTGATCAACTTCACGCAGGCGGAAACGGCAGCAGAGTTAACCAAGAATGATGATTTGCAAACGGTACTTTGGAGCGTCAATGAAGCCCGCACGGGAGTAACCCACCAACCAACCCAGCGGATATTGGGCATCTATCGTAATGTTGCAGATGCGGCCTCACGACTCCGAAGACTGGGCGGCCTTTCGCTAAATAACGCCAGTGACATTTTGGCGGCTGAGATTGGCTATCGCTTGATGCTCGATCCTGATTGGGGCGACGATGCCCAAGTCAAGTCAGCGAGATCGGAATATCCGATTCTGAACGATGCATCTGCTTTGCTGCACGCGCTCGAGCACGCAATCAACACCAACGATCTACCCGCCGCCGTTGGCCTGCTGCGAGTTATCGATCCCACGACAGCAACTGATGCAGATCGCCAAACTTACCTGCGCGGCACAGGGATTAATCGAACGGCACTTGTCCGTGCTGCGTCGTCGCCGGAACCCCGCATCAGATTTGAGGCGGCGTTAAAGATTGCTGAGCTAGCGCAGGGCAGCCCCTTTCCCGGCAGCAGCTTTGTCTTACGCACCTTAAGCGAAATGAATTCGCTGACTAACAAACCCAATGCGATTCTTGTCGAGACTAGAGCTGACACGACTTTGCAGGCAGAGACGCTCTTGAGCAGCATTGGTTTCGACGTTGAGGTCGTAAATAGCGTTGCCGCTCTTCAACATGCAATCCGCCGAGGCGGTGATTTGCGGCTCATTCTCGCAAAGACCCAATTAGCCGACCTGCCTCCTATCGAGATGGTCGACAGCGTCCGCAGACTCGACCGCGGCAGACAGATTCCGATTGTGTTCTACGGCCCAACAGGACCAGACCTGAGCAGTCGACGCTGGCGTGCCCCTACCTTGTGGGTCAACCAACCCGCCTCCGTATCGGAACTGGAAAATCTACGACGACAAGTAAAGCAAAGTCGCCGCATCCCGCAAATGACGTTTCTGGATCGCCAAACCTACCAGACAAAAGCTGCACAGGCACTCGCAGAACGGGGATAAACCCGTCGGTGCATTCGCGGAAATTCCAGCCCCAACGCTGATGTTCTGGGTGATGAAAGCGGCCCAAACCCCCAAACAGAGCCGAGACGGGGGCGGTCTGGTATCCGAACGGTTGAAATGCGGGTATTTTCACCCGTAAAGATCGGTGCGACCCTTGCGCCAAAATGATAAGACCCACGCAACCCAGATCGCGGTCTCGGACCTCAACCCGGCCCAAAATCACCCTATGTCGATCCTCGGAACCTCACCGTCGGGCTCTGGCGTGCCGCCTATCCCTGGAATCATTGGCAACTCGCCAGCGATGCACGAGGTCTATCGAGTCACACGCCGCGTGGCAGGTAGCAACGCTTCGGTTTTGATCCTCGGCGAAACCGGCGTGGGCAAGGAACTGATAGCCAGCGCCATCCATCGACTCAGCCATCGCAGTAACGGCCCTTTTGTTCGGGTTAACTGTGGAGCTCTGAGCGAAAGCCTGCTGGAAAGCGAACTGTTCGGGCATGTACGCGGTGCCTTCACTGGTGCCGTTGCCAATCGCACCGGTCGCTTCGAAGCCGCGCACGGTGGCACTGTATTTCTCGATGAGATCAACAGCACCACACTCACCTTACAAGTAAAGCTGTTACGGGTTCTCCAGGAACGAGAGTTCGAGCGTGTTGGTGACACCAGTACTCTCAGCACCGATGCAAGAATTGTCGCCGCCAGCAATCGCGACTTGATGCAGGAATCCAAGGAGGGAAGGTTCCGAGAAGACCTCTACTGGCGGCTTAACGTTGTCCCCATTGAGATTCCACCCCTACGTCGCCGCCGTGAAGACATCCCCAGTTTGATCTCGTTTTTCCTCGAGCATTACAATGAAGTCAACGACCGTTACGTGGTCCACATCGGTCCCGGCGCAATGGAGGCGATGCAAGATTACCACTGGCCAGGAAACGTTCGTGAGCTGCAAAACTACGTTGAGCGTGCTGTGGTGATGGCGGAAACTGACGAGCTGACACTTGAACTTTTACCCAAGTGCGTGACATCCCGCGAGCTACCCACGGGAACGCGTCTTCCCACGGGCGACTTCGATTCCTTGACACGCGAAGTCGTGATGCGTGGCTTGAGCGATGCTGGTGCAATCACTGGGGAAATCCATTCCGTAATCGTTGAACGGATCGAAAAAGAACTGATTGCTCAGGTGCTGGCCTCCTGCGGCGGAGTTCAAACCAAGGCAGCTTCCAAGCTGGGCATCAACCGGAACACGCTTCACAAGAAAATCAAAGACTACATGCTGGACAACGAAGAACCGCAACAAGACTGAGCTTCGCCCGCCCACTTACGCGTCGCAGCATTACCGAGTTTTAGAATCACCGAACGTCTCGATTTTGCGGAGTCGCGATATCAAGACTCTCAAGAATCATGTTCTCAACTTCCTTAGTCGAAACCCGCACCGTCATCGTGCGGACGGTGCCCTTGGCTCGAGGTGTTCCATCTGCATTGGTAAGTTCAAAAAAGGCGGGTCGATTAGGCGATCCGTCAATTTTGAACAGGTCCTTGGAGTTCGAGTAGGTCACACGACTGGCTGTCCCGACCAGCAGACCGTTCTCAGCGCCCATGTCTCGAAACACGACTCCATCAACAGCCTCCAATTCCCATGGGCTCGTATTGCGACCATAAGCACCCGCGACGGACCCAGCAGGATCGGCATTAACGCGGATCCGATCGCAGTCGAGTGTTGAATCGCCTACCGAGATTGAATCCATTGCCGACGCATCAAAGAACGGCGAGTCAAAGCCAGCGACACCTCGCTTACCCACCCGGACACCACCTAGGAAATCAAGCGTTTTGGTTTCAACGCGGACTTGCATCGAATCTTTGAATAAAAGATGCACACCGGTGTAAGGTAACGGCCCCTCTTCCGCCGGTATCCAGCCGCGGTACCAACCTGGCCCGAATCCCTTGATCACACCACCAATGTCAGTCGGTGTAAACTCCAGCTTGCGGGTGAACAGCAGATGCTTCGACTGCGATTTTTCCCCGGCAGCCACTCGCAGCACCTGAA
>CAXGRW010000326.1:0-6187 GCA_964012125.1 uncultured Rhodopirellula sp. | reverse complement strand
TGCAACGTCGACATGAGATCCCATACCAGCAGTGCATCGATCAAATCCATCGGGGTGCGATCGGCGATCTGATTTTTGCACGGGCCTACTGGAACGGCGGCGGGGTCTGGGTTCGCCCACGACAAAAGAATCAGACGGAGCTGGGATATCAGTTACGAAATTGGTATTACTTCACTTGGCTTGGTGGAGACCACATTGACGAACAGCACATTCACAACCTTGATGTCATCAACTGGGTTGCACAGAGTTACCCGATTGAAGCTCAAGGCGTGGGTGGACGTGAAGTTCGAACAGGGCCAGATCACGGTCAGATATTTGATCACCACATGGTGGAGTACACCTACCGCAACGGTCTCAAACTTCTCAGCCAATGTCGGCATATCCAGGGATGTTGGAACAGTGTCAGCGAGCACATCCACGGCACCACCGGGGTAGCCGACATCAGTCGCTCGGTCATCCGCGATCGCAACGGAAAAAAACAATGGGAAAGCAATAGCACAGAGACGCGTGGGAAAGGATGTCAACTGGAACAGGACGCCTTGTTCACTGCCTTGCGAGCAGGTGACTTGCCCAACGAGGGTGACTACGGCGCTTACAGCACGATGACGGCAATCATGGGTCGCATGGCAACTTACAGTGGCAAACGGGTGAAGTGGAGCGATGCGATGAACAGCACAACACAGCTCGCCGACACCGACGCATTGAAGTCGCTCGAGGACCTTGCCCCCATTCAGCCCACAACCGATGGCCGCTACACAGTCGCAGTCCCTGGTAACAAGTCGACGATCGCCTAGCCTGGCATCTCATCAAGCCGATTGCGATTCGTCAAATAGAGTTGCCATATCATTCGGGTTGCTACACCACGGTAGGGTCTCCACCTTTCCGCACGCGACAACAAAGCCTCCACGTCTTCGTAGTTGCCTCCATCGAGTTCATGCATCCCTTTGACCAGAGCCAGATCGCCCAGCGGCAGCACATCGGGACGTGCAAGCGCCAGCAGTAAGAACACGTTGGCTGACCAGGTACCAAAACCGAGACAGCCAGTGATTTGAGACATTGCCTCATCATCAGGCAGATGCCGCAAGGTGCCCACCTGAAAACGCCCGGCCACCACATCGGCAGCCAAAGCCGTGGCGTACCGTGCTTTCTGTCGCGTGAACCCCAGACCCCGCAACTCATCGGGCCCTAGGTTTCTAACACGCGGCGCAGTCACACGCCCCTCGCAGGCAGCGTTCAGACGTTGGAAGGTCGCCATTGCTGAAACGAGCGACACTTGCTGCTCGAGCAAAACATGCACGAGCGTCGAAAAGGTCGCAGGACGCTTCCACAAGGGAGGCGGTCCATGTCTTTCCAAAACATCCCTGAGGGCAGGATCGATATCGGCCAACTGCTGGGCAGCTGGCTTCAGATCACTCGCTTTCAACGTCGTTTGCATGACAAAACGTGGTTGGCATTACAGAAGTCGGTCAAGCTCTTCGGTTAGATCGCCAAACCTTTTCAAGGTCGTGGCAACAGGTTCAGCACTTGTCATGTCGACACCTGCTCCTTTCAAAAGATCAAGTGGATCTTTACTGCAACCACCACGAAGAAAAGCAAGGTAGTCACCCAGTTCTTTGTCACCACCCGCCAGCACCCGCCGAGACAGGGCAACTGCGGCACTCAACCCAGTGGCGTATTTGTAAACGTAAAACGCCCGGTAAAAGTGAGGGATCCGAAAACACTCCAGTTCCATACATTTGTCGATCACAAAGTCAGGACCGAAATAAGCCTCCAACAAACCACGATAAACATTGCGAAAAGATTCCACCGTCAAAGGCTCGCCCGCTTCGGCCATCTCATGCGTGATCTTTTCAAACTCAGCAAACATGGTTTGCCGTACAACCGTCGCACGAAGACTGTCCAATTCGTTATTGATCAAATAAGCACGCTCTTTATCATCCACCGCATTTTTCAACAAATGGTCTGTCAATAATTGCTCATTGAAAGTGCTCGCGACCTCGGCAACAAAGATCGTGTAGTTGTAATACTCAAATGGCTGGCTTGAAGCAGAGTACCAACTGTGCATCGAATGACCTGCCTCGTGCGTAAGCGTGAACACATCGTTCAACACTTCTGGCTTAAAATTCATCAAAATGAATGGGTCACCTACAAATGAGCCGCAGCTGAATGCGCCACTCTGTTTGCCTCGATTGGGATAGCGATCTGCCCAACGGCCACGCAAACCGGCTTCCAGGGTTGTCGTATATTCGCTGCCCAGCGGTGCCAGGGACTCCACCACGACATCGACTGCATCATCCCATGTATGTCGCTTCTCGATATCACTGAGAATCGGAACATACGTATCGTAGTGGTGAAGATCCTTCAGTCCCATTTTCCGTTTTCGGACATCTAAATAGTGATGAACCTTGGGCAGCGAGTCACGCACTGCAGCGATAAGGTTGTCATAAACATCCACCGGAACATTGTCCGGAAAAAGTGCTGCATCAAGGCTACTGGAATAATTGCGGGCTTGAGCATAATAGACGTCACGTTGAATGCTGCCGCAAAGAGTTGCCGAGAGAGTATTTTCATGCGCAGCAAACTGGCTGTAATACTGATCAAATGCATTGCGTCGGACTTTGCGTTGGGGACTGATGAGCAGTTGGCCAAACGTCGCGTGCGACAATTCAATGGAGCGTCCGTTGTGATCCTCGACCTCTCCGAACCGCAAGTCGGCATCATTGAGCTGGCGGAATGCGTTCCCGGCAGCTGACGCCATTTCTCCCTGCATCGCCAACAGACGTTCCTCATTGTCACTGAGGGTGTGCGAGCGGTATCTCACCAACCGTTCCAACTGCAAGCGATACAGTTCCAGTCGCTCGTCACTCATCATTACCGCCATGGCATCGGCATCGATCGCCAATATCTCAGGCCGCATGAAACTTGCAGCTTGGCTGGCTCTGACAGCCAGATTCTGATAGCGGGCTTTGAGCGCCTGATAGTTGCTGTTAGCTTGATCCTCTGTCGTCTTCAAGAACGCATAGGTCCCCAAGCGTTCGGCCGTCTGTTCAAATTCACTATCGAACGCCAGTGCGGCCTGCAGCACTTCTGCTGACTCGGCAAGTCGCCCACGAAAGGTCTCATAGGTTGGGATCTGTTCTTCCAGTTTTTTAAAATCCAATTCCCATGCGTCATCATCCGCACATAGGCTGGTTAGGTCCCAGCAATCACCAAGACTCACTTCATCGCGTGGCGGCAGCGTAGCAGTACTCATCCGAATCAGGCATCCTTGAGCAAAGGTTTTTCGAGACACAGCAAGGGATTCAAAACAACGGCCCGCATTGTAGCGTGGTTACCAGCCAGCGATGATGCCCCTTCCGCCAACTCTTGATCTGGCTAGCGGTCATCTCAATGGCGGGCCCCCAAACAGGGCAGGCCAGCAAGCGAAATCTCAGTCTCGAGAGATCTGAGCTTTCACAGCCATGGTCTTTCACAGACGTGTTTTCTTGTGCCAACGCTGTCACAATCTTACGGCAGCGTCCGGCTCCTATCACTTTGCCAGCAGCTCAAGAAAGGCACGCATCCACTTGGGATGTGCGGGCCAGGCAGGGGCCGTGACCAGATTGCCGTCGACGTGTGCTGAATCCATCGTTGCGTCTGGCTCCACATAAGAGCCACCACCTGCAGCAACTTCGGGCGCCACAGCCGGATAGCAACTGCATTGCCGATCCTTCAAAAGCCCTGCAGCGGCCAAAATCTGCGGACCATGACAGATAGCGGCGATCGGCTTTCCGGCATTTCCGAAGTGCTGAACCAACTCGATCACCTGCGGGTCGAGCCTCAAGTACTCAGGAGCACGACCACCGGGGATCACCAAAGCGTCGTATTCCTCGGGGTTGAGCCCTTCAAAGTCGTGCGTCACTCCAAAATGGTGCCCCGGTTTCTCGCTGTAGGTCTGATGCCCTTCAAAGTCATGGATCGCGGTGGCAACTGTGTCACCAGCACTTTTCCCGGGACAAACGGTGGCGACATGGTGGCCTGCACAAAGCAAAATCTGAAAGGGAACCATCGCCTCGTAATCTTCAACAAAGTCACCTACGAGCATCAAAACGTTTTTTTCAGCGGAATTCATGAGAGTCACGGATTATTCAACAGCGGGGGAAATATGAGTAAAAAACCTCTGCGAATTATCGTGCAATTCATCCCCAATTAGCAACGTCCCCAATTTGAATAGGCTCCGCGGCGTCCCACCGATGCCAAAATGGTGCTGTATTTGCGGCAAAAATATCGGATCAATCGGCATAGCTACCAAAGCGGGCACGTCCCGCCCCCCTGTTTGAAAAGCGTTTCAGCAAAGATTCGCTGAAACGTAGATAGTCGACTAGAATAGAGGGTCGGGGTACGCCCCCTTTTCAAGTTGCCCATCGGGTACCGCACTCGTTCCTAGGAAGCGATTCGTTATGAACCGTTTGTTGGTAGTTTTCCTCACAGTCGTTTTGACCAGCAGCCATGCCTTTGTTTCGGCAGGTGAGCTGATGACCCCGGATGCCATGTCTCGCTTGGGATTAGCCCAAGCTTGGGCGCGTCCGGTTCATGTGCCAGCTGGAGCACAGTCAATTCGCGATCAACAACTGTTTGTTCACGAGGAGAACCCTCACGAATACGTCATCATCACCGCACCCAAGCCCGCACCACCGGCAGATGCTGCAGCGACTGCGAATCAGGATGCGGCCAAGCAGGCGGATACGCCAAAGCCTGAAACCATCACATTGGCTCGCATCCCCACCGATCGCGTCGGTATCAACGGTGCTCCCATAGGTCGAGCAGAAGCAGAACGTCTTGCCAGCAATGAGATCCGGCGTTTGAAAAGACGCGGTGTCGATGCTGAAATGAAGAGCATCACATCGCCACGCGTGAACCTGTACACCATTGGCAGCGATGGACTTCTGGAATGCCGAAACGCCGAGACAGGCGAACCCATTTGGATACAAAGAGTCGGCAAGCCCTCTCTCCCATTTTCTGACTTGGGCGTCAACGAAAACTTCATCACGGTCATCAACGGAGGTAATTTGATCCAAGTCGATGCCGCAAACGGGCAAATCATTCGAGAAGTACAAACGCATGGTGCTCCGGCGTTCGGCGCGTTGAATTCAGGCGACTTCGCTGTGGTTCCACTGATTGGCGGGGGTGTTGAAGGATATTCCCTGTACGATCCCGAGCGTGTTCCATTCCGCGAGCGTGTCACCGGAACGACTCTCGCAATGCCGACCAAGGCTCCTAACTCATCAAAGACTGCTTGGGGTACAAGCAAGGGGTTTGTGTATGTGATGGAACTGCAAGGGAAGCCGTCGGTTCAGTTCCGTCTGAATACCGACGGTATTGTCAGCGGTCGCATTGCCGCGGCATCGAACAATCGGTTCTTCTTCGGTTCTGAGACAGGCCAAGTTTATGGACTGCGAGCAACGCGAATTGGTGAAGTCCTGTGGTCCCAGCCATTCGCTGAACCGTTTTACAACCAGCCGCTTGTGTATGAAGATCAGGTACTCATTCGCTCCAGCTACGGCAACCTGTTTTCGTTGAACGTCGAAAATGGTCTGCAAACATGGAACGGATCCAAGCCAAACATTGGTGATTTGCTCGGTGTCCTCGACAACCGACTCTACGCAACGACCATGAGCGGCGGGCTTGTGGTTCTGGATGTGAAAACAGGTCAGAAACTGGCAACATTCAGCAACATTCGTCCTGAGCATTTCATCGCCAACGAATTGACCGATCGACTTTATCTGGTCAGCAATGATGGGGATGTTCAATGCATCCGATCCGAAGGGGCCAGTTTGCCGACTCTCGTCTCCCACACTGAACCGAAGAAGAGCATAAAAGCTGCAACCATCGAAACAGATCCAACTCAAGCCCCAGCACAAGCCGGCGGAAATGACCCATTCGGTGCTAAAAAGAAAGATCCCTTCGGTGCCGGTGGCGGTAATAACGATCCGTTTGGTGGTGGAGGCGGTGGGGGCGGCAACGCCGATCCATTCGGCGGCGGCGGTGGGGGCGGCAACGCCGACCCATTCGGCGGTGGCGGTGGTGATGAAGGCATGGCGGATCCTTTCGGCGGTAACCCGTTCTAGTTAACCAGCCCCGTGCTCACGAAAGACCGGTTAAAGATCAAACCGGTCAATGACAGGACCTTGCGTACTCAGGCAGTACG
>CAXGRW010000325.1:0-6197 GCA_964012125.1 uncultured Rhodopirellula sp. | reverse complement strand
AAGCTGCTCCATGCGAAACAGCTGCTCCATGCGAAACAGCTGCTCCATGCGAAACGCCATGTGAGACAGCACCTTGTGCGACTGAGACTGAGTGCTGTGAGGATTCTTGCTGCAAGAAGCCTTGCCTCTTCAAGCGTTTGTTCAGCAAAGTTCGTCGCAACAAGTCTTGCTGCGAGAGCCCATGTGCAACAGCTGCTCCTTGCGGAACAGTTGTTGAGGAAGCTGCAAGCAGCAGCGATTCCACCGAGGCTGCTCCCCCAGCACCAGTTGCTGACGCAAAAACCGACGCTTAGTCGTTATTGAGGGCTAGACGTTGGGATGGGAATTCTGACTGAGTCACCAAGAAAGCCAAGATACCCTGCCGGTCTATTGATCGGCAGGGTTTTTTATTGTGTCGATGACTTTTTGTGTGTCGACGAATTGTTCAACAACATCGGGGCGTAGCCGGGCGACATCATTAAAGTCGTCGATGTCATCCGGTTTCAAATAGAGGTGTTCGGATTGATCGTGATCTTGAACGTAGAACCAGTCGGGGGTCGTGACGGCGTGTGCAGTTCGGTCCGACTTCGTGATCACGCTGGCGCCTTCATCTGATCGGCACCATTGTTCGGGTGACCACATGAGCGAGCCTGATTGCTCAGGTGACGAATGTTTCGCGATTTGATCCAAAAGATCGGGAAACGTATCGCCACCGCTCAATTGGGGCAGATGCAGGGGGCCGAGGTCGCTAACGATCAATGGAAGTCGAATGTCGGCACTTCTTAGCGGTCCAAGGCGATGCCCCATCCATCCATGTTGGCCCAACTGGAAGCCGCTGGTGCCCACGATCAGCACATGGGGATCGTCTGCTTCCAGTGATGTCAGGAGAATCTCGATCAGCACGTCGAGCATTCGTATTTGACATCCATAGGTACGCATCCAAGACATGACTAAATCAGGATGCGCCTCGGCTGGTAGTTGGAAGCGTGGCGGGGTGATGTCTTCGAAATAGGGTGGCAGTCGCTCGACTCTTTCAGTGACTTCATTGGCATCCTCTAGCAGCTCGACTTCGTCGCTAGGGGCGAGCGAGTCCTCATCGCTTTCGTCCATCAGCGTCATGTAACGCGGGGCATCCCAGCGTTTGGTCAGGAAGTCACTGTGGAGCCACAGGATGCTCCAGTCATCTTGTTCTGCATCACGCTCGATTGCGGCAGCTACCAATTGCCCAAGTTGAGTTTCAGCAATGTCCTCTGCTGGTGCCTGCTCCCGTTGCTGTTCGCGGTCATGCAAAGATACCATTCGATCAAACGGTAGTTTCTCAAATTGATCTGCGATATCTTCCACATCAGTGATCAGATCGATGCTTCCGTTGGCCTGCCACTTGTCTTTCCAGTGGGGGGGTTGGTCGAGGCTTTCAACCATCTGTAGAAACATATTCGACGGCTGGTCATCGGTTGCCAGCCAGCGATCCCAGACACATCCGGTATCAGCTATGGCGTCAATCGCCGGAGTTCTATTCCATGATGAACCGTAGCACCCAAGGGCAGCGGGAGTCAGCCCTTCGAGCGACAGAACAAGGAGCGGTCGCGGCTTCAATGGAAATCTCGCAGGTTTGAGATCGGCAGAGGTGGTGTTCGAAGCATGTTGTAGACGCTTCGACCCTGAAAGTGTGAGACGTTGTCGACAAAAAAAGAGCCGATTGCTGCGGTCTGCGCTGAACCGACCTCATAGCATCACACAAACGAGTGTTGCCAGCACATGCTGGGTTTGCTGCTAAGTCCAAGAATTTTGGCAAAGCATCACATAAAGCCCGAACGTTAAGCGTTTTCCCACGCGATCTTTACCGGCGTTGCAGGGTGCCCGCCATGACGCAGCAGGTTTGTTTCAGGTTTTTGCAGGCTTCTTCTTTGGCTTGAAAATCTCGGTCGCGGTACCAAAGTGGACTTCACCAGCGTTCATCAGTGTTTCACTGAGCGTTGGGTGAGGGTGAACACTGTCGGTGATGTCGTGGACTTCGCAACCCATTTCGATTGCCAAGACTGCTTCTGCGATCAACTCCCCAGCACCACTACCAACAATGCCGCAACCCAGAACCCTGTCGGTCTTGGGGTCGACTAGCCACTTGGTCAGGCCATTGGTAATTCCAAGTGCTTGGGCGCGGCCACTGGCAGCCCACGGATAGATTTCAACATCAACTTCGACGCCTTCTCGTTTGGCCTCTTCCTCGGTGATTCCCGCCCAGGCAATTTCTGGATCGGTGAAGACGACGGCAGGGATCGCAGCCTTGTCGAATGCCACATTTTTACCTGCAACAACTTCAGCAGCGATGCGGCCCTCATGGGTCGCCTTGTGGGCGAGCATTGGATCGCCAGCGATGTCACCAATCGCGAGAATATGCGGATCGGCTGTCTTCTGCTGCTCGTCACAGACGACAAAGCCTCGGTCGTTGACCACGACCTTGGTGTTTTCTAGTCCAATCCCCCGTGTTACCGGACTGCGACCGATACTGACGAGGACTCGATCGTATTGCTCGTGCCCGAACTTGTTCGGCCCTTCGAACGTGACTTCTATCTTGTCGCCCACCTCTGTCAGGGATCCAACCTTGGTGTTCAGGAATACACGTCCCTCACAAAGCTTGTCAATCTGTTTGGCCAGAGGCTTGACGAGGTCGCGGTCGGCACCCGGCAGAAGACCGTCCATCAATTCGACGACGCTGACCTTCGAGCCCAATTGAGCATAAACACTGCCCATTTCCAGACCGATATAACCACCCCCGACCACCAACAGATTCTCTGGAATGTCTTCCAAAGCAAGGGCCCCGGTGCTGTCCATCACCCGGTCGCTATTGATTCGGAATGAAGGAGGCATCGCTGGGACGCTACCGGTCGCGAGGATGCAAGTATCAAAGGTAAGTGTTCCACCGTCCGGAATCGATTCGTGATCGCCTTCTAGTTTCAGAGTAGTCGAGTCAACGAAACTTCCGCGTGCCTGAATGACCGTGACGTTGCGACGCTTGGCAAGTTGTCCCAGCCCTCCTGTCAGGTTCGAAATCACTTTGTTCTTTCGAGCACGCACCTTATCGATATCGATTTTCGGACTCTCGTCATAAACAACGCCCCATTCTTCACGCAGCTCTTCAACTTCACTGATGACCTTGGCAACGTGTAGTAGTGCTTTGCTCGGTATACATCCTCTCAGGAGGCATGTGCCGCCGAGTCGCGGTTCGGCTTCAACAATGGTGACATCCAGACCTTCGTCTGCTGCCAGGAACGCTGCCGCGTAACCGCCGGGACCACCACCAAGGACAACAACTGGAGCATGCATGAGCGAGGCTTACCTTGCAAATTTGGATAGAGGATGCATGAACTGGGAGTCCAGCGATCTTTGGCCGTCATCCCAGAGATAACGAACTTGGCTCACCATCGCGATCTCGAAATCTGTGGCAGGAAACCACCAGTCCTTCGCGTCAGCAGAAAAGCGAAACGACCCTCGCCGCAGTCAATGACATTGCGGATCACGCCTCTTTAAGAAAAGACGACCCTGATGATCATGTGACCCGATTCGAGTGATCGCTGTCAGCCATGCTCGATTCAACGGCGTTTGCGACCACACTGATCGGCAAACGCATCTTCGATTTAATATAACCTGTCGACTAGCGAGACAGGAATTCGACCACGCTGTTCGCGTCCACTGGCAAGCTGATATCGCTTGGTCCAGGCAGACCCAAGACGGTCGCTTTCAGGTTCTCACTGTCAAAAGTCACCCAATCAAGGGCGTCAGGTGCTGCGTTTGCGATGACACCCCGATAGAGGTTTTTGAGGTTTTCGCGACCGCGAACCTCAATGATGTCGCCGGGACGCAGAAGATAATTGGGCTTCGTGACTTTGGTGCCGTTGACCAGAAAGTGGCCGTGGGTAATCCCCTGACGAGCTTGTGGGCGTGTTTTGGTCAGTCCAACGCGGCGAACCACGTTGTCCAGTCGTCGCTCGCACATCAACAGCAGCAATTCACCTGTGTTGCCCGGTTTGCGGCCAACAGCATCGAAATAACGTCGTAACTGACGCTCACCAAGACCGTAATAGTGCTTGATCTTCTGCTTTTCCATCAACGCCAAGCCGTAGTTGCTGGGGCGACGGCCACGGACGTGCATTCCCGGTGGCTGTGGGCGACGGTCCAGTGCACGAGCGGCACCCGCTGTCTCGTAAATCAGGGTACCGAGTCGACGATTGATACGAGCTTTTGGGCCAGTGTAACGGGCCATGGGCTTGCCTTTCTACGTCACGCATGACGCTGTTGGAGGGTGTGCGAAGCAGGATATTCGCCTGCTCGCAGGATGCGATCCATGCTCTCAGTACGCTGATAAACAGCTGTCCGAAATGAGCATGGCCTCGACAATCGAGGCCATCTGGTCGCATGCTGGATTTCTTTCAGCCCGCAAGTGTCGCTGGAAAGAATGATTTTGGCAAGAGGAAGCGGGCCGAGAACGTCCGTTTGATCCCGAAAAAAACGACACTCAGTCCGGTAGGGATGCCCAAACACTGCTGCGTCCGTTCCCCTGTTTGATCTCCTTTCTGCTGAACCTTGGTTCGACTACCTTGGTTTGACCGACGTGGGCCGGTTGGTTGCTGGGGGTCGGTGTGCTGCTGGGGGTCGGTGTGCTGCGGGGGGTCGGTGTGCTGCGGGTTGGCGTCTCGACCAGTAGCAGATCAATGGCAAAGGGGATCGTCGTCCTGCAAGGGCCCGTTTTCGGCTGTGACTCCTGCCGGCTGAAACCGTAAGGCCTAGCAACTGCGACACTTTGTCGGGACCTGTTGCCCCATGCCGTGCCCGCAAACAAACTGCGTCGCAGCAACCTGATGCCAAACAAAATTTAAAAATCCTCACAATCCACAGGTGATTGATAATGGCTGACATAGACGTTTACGGAGTTGGTAATGCCCTGGTCGATATTCAGGCGCAAGTCGCCGATCAGATTTTGGAAGAGCTGAAAATCGAAAAGGGCGTGATGACCCTGGTCGACCAGGAGCAGCAGGCGGGTGTGCTTGGCAAGCTTGGCAGCTCCCCTCTGCACCGTTGTGCCGGCGGTTCTGCCGCCAACACGATCGTGGCGTTGGCTGACTTGGGTGGTTCTGCTGCCTATGTCGGTAAGGTCGGCGATGATGAGATCGGGTCGTTTTTCCTGAGTGACATGCGAGAACTAGGCATCGGAATCGATGTCACACCGGCCAGCAGCAGCACCGGAACTTGCGCCGTCCTGATCACGGATGATGCACAGCGAACGATGCTGACGCACTTGGGTGCATCCGCAACGCTTACAGAAGATGATATCGAGCAGGCGATTGTTGAATCCTCAAAATATGTTTATGTCGAAGGTTACTTGCTGACCGGTGAAACCACGAAGGCAGCAGCGTATCGAGCGATGGACCTCGCCAAAAAAGCTGGTGTCAAAGTTGCCTTGACGGCGTCTGATCCCTTTCTCGTGAATATGATTCGTGATGAAATCTGGGACCTTGTTCGCGGGCCAGTCGATTTATTCTTTTGTAATGAAGAAGAAGCGAAAAGTCTGACCAAAGAGACGGATCCCATTCAGTGTGCTGCAAGAATTCACGAGCATGCTGAGAACGTAGCGCTCACGCTTGGGGATAAAGGTTCGCTTATCATGCATGGTGGCGAAGCCTTTCCGATTGAGGGAGCCTCGGTAAAAGCCATCGACACCACTGGTGCCGGTGATATGTATGCCGGTGCACTTCTGTATGGCATTACTAATGGAATGGGGTGGCAACAGGCAGGACATCTCGCATCCCATGCCGCAGCCAGAATTGTTTCTCAAATGGGGGCCCGTTTGGAACACAAATTTACCGCCCAAGAAGTTGCCGATTTTGCCAATATGAGTTGAAGTGCTCATTCTTTCATTAGTCAAATGAATGCCGTTTCGGCCACTTTCCGTTACGAAAACACATGCGTGCTTTGACTAACTGAGTCATTGCAGTCGAGAGAGAGGTCGGAGAGGAGTGACAAACTTTTTCGTACGCTTGACTCGCACTAATGCTCTGTAAATACCGATAACCTGTGATTACTGATGCTTTGTGATTAACGGTGAATCTTGCTTTCACCGGTGGTGGTTGCATTAAGCTGCAATCCACAGTTCAATTAGTTCATATTTCAAGACCCCTGAATACAACCTGAGTAGGTCGCAGATGGCTGTTGAAATCAATGTC
>CAXGRW010000324.1:0-6230 GCA_964012125.1 uncultured Rhodopirellula sp. | reverse complement strand
TGTTGACTTTTTCTAACGCTGGATCGCCAGCGACCTCGGCCGAGGTACGTGCATACAGAACCGTTGCCATTGCTCTAAGACTCCTGTGAGTTCATCCCTGGGGCGATTAAAGGTGCCAAGGTTGATTCGCAATCCTCGCGAAGCACCGAAACCGACCATTCTAAAAAGACTGTGTACAAATGTCGACTGCCAGCCTGTCCCCAAGCATGACGAACTGTCGGGAACCGTGTCGTTCGACGCGTTGGATCCCCAAATACTCGTGCATCTTGCAGTCAGTATTGAAAGCACTACCCATAGTGGGTTGCTGTCTTGCGGCAACTACATGTGGGCGACCGGGGAATCTTAGGGATAGAATCGGCCATGTCAAACACTTCTCTGAATAAATCTTTAAACTGTTATTCCAGAACACTTTACGCAAAGATCTCGAGGGTCAGCCTCACCTGACGTGCAGGGGGCCAAGCCGCCGTAACTTCATAACTGATTGACAGTTAGTGAAGTTCGTAGCGGTTAAACTTGTTGTCAGGATTGCAATGAAGAATTTTGAAAATTTACGCGGTGACGTGGGTCTCTGGTAAGGCAGGGTAAATACGTCGAGTTGGAGGGCGACGCCCACACGGCTACGACCCTTGTCAGCGGTTTGCAGCCATTTGCATTCAATCCCAGTCTCGAATCGCTTTCGCTAGTTGCTGGTCTAAATCCCACTCTCGAATCGTTGCAGGAATCGCTGCAGGAATCGCTGCAGGAATCGCTGCAGGAATCGCTGTGTAGCACGGGTCAGGGGCTGTCACACACCGGCGGTGTCCTCGCAGTCATAAAACCGCTTCAGGCATGCACTGCACTTAAACGCTATTCATTCGTGGCTGGGAAGCCCTCAAGACTAAGAATTACGAGCATTGGCGGGACGTGGTGGGAGATACATCTTGGTGCGCTCCGGATTCTGTGCTGGCGTTCGTGTTGTGAGCGTCAGTGACTGTGAACATCA
Source organism: uncultured Rhodopirellula sp. (assembly GCA_964012125.1). Classification (GTDB taxonomy): domain Bacteria; phylum Planctomycetota; class Planctomycetia; order Pirellulales; family Pirellulaceae; genus Rubripirellula. Next base: position 5,248 of record CAXGRW010000324.1, on the reverse strand, counting down.
AACACCGATTCGCACACCTGAACGCTCTGCCCTCGGACATCCTTGGGCTGCCGTACGTTTGGGGGGGCCGCGACAATGACGGCCTATGTTTATTTTTCGGTAATGCGTGATTTCCGCTTTTTTACTGCTGGAGAAATCCCACGTATTGGCGTTTGCGTTGCCCCAAACACACCTCATTGTTGGGTTATAATCGAGGGGTGTTTAGCGGGTTTTTGGCGAACCTAGAAAAAAATAGGGTGGCAACTGTGTCGCTAGACCTGGCAGGGGGCTTCGGCACCCGCATGGCATTTGCAGATGATAAAGGATGATTCTGCACACTCTTTTCTCTCTCTTCTTAGTCAGATTTTGAAAATATGAAGCGTTCGCATCCGGCCATTGGGATCGACTTGGGCACTACCAATTCGGCCGTCGCATTTGTTGATTCGACGGGTAGACCCGAAACCATCCGTAACTCTGAAGGTGGACTATCGACGCCGAGTGTTATTTTCTTTGATCGTGGCAATCCTGTGATTGGTGCGGAGGCTGTCGAGGCAGGGGTTGAAGAGCCAGATCGACTGGCAATGTTTGCCAAACGTGATGTGGGCGAGCAGCTTTTCCGAAATGCGATTTGTGGTGCCAAGCTGCCCCCTGAAGTCCTGCAGGCTTTAATCCTGACCAAGCTCAAGGAAGATGCTGAGCTCAAGCTTGGTGAACTTGAGAAGGCTGTGATCACAGTGCCCGCGTTCTTCAATGAACCGTGCCGTAAAGCGACTCAGGATGCTGGCAAGTTGGCAGGGTTGGAGGTATTGGACATCATCAATGAGCCCACTGCGGCTGCTATCTGTTATGGCGTCCAGCAAGGTTTTTTGTCAGCCGAAGGCGCGGCTTCTGCGAAAGAACGTGTGCTCGTTTATGACTTGGGCGGTGGCACATTCGACGTCACAGTCATGGAAATCGAAAATCGCAAGTATCACACGATCGCAACCAATGGTGATGTTTACTTGGGAGGAATCGATTGGGATCGGCGTGTGGTGGATTTTATTGCTGAGACGTGGATCGAGGAGCATGGAGATGATCTTCGTGATGACCCAATTGCAGAACAACTTTTATTGCGTAAAGCGAATCAGACCAAACATGCCCTGACGCAGCGTGAGTCAGTTCCGATTGCTTTTGGTTATCAGGGGAAACGAATTCGTCCTGATATGAATCGCGACAAATTCAAAGAGCTGACTGAGGATCTACTTGAGCGTACACTCATGACTGTTGAGTTGGTACTGGATGAGGCTGAAGTCAAATGGAGTGATCTGACTCGTTTGATCCTCGTTGGCGGTTCTACCCGGATGCCCATGATCCACGATGAATTGAGTCGCTTAAGTAATCTGGAAATAGATCGTTCGCTTTCACCTGACGAAGCCGTTGCGCACGGGGCTGCCATCTACGCTGGTATCCGACTTGGGCACGAGTGTGAATCTTTTGCTGGTGTGTCAGTAACGAATGTAAATTCTCATGACCTCGGCGTACTGGCGGTCGACCCAGCGACCGGAGATCCACGATGTCAAATCATGATCAAGCGAAATACATCTCTTCCTGCCCGCAAAAGGATCCGTTTTCGTACTCACGAAGATGGGCAACGCAATGTCAAGGTTGAGGTTGTTGAAGGTGGCGACGATCGGGGACGCAACGCGACCCGAATCGGTAAATGTCTGGTGAATGATTTGCCTAGGGGAACACCCAAAGGAACATTCGTGGATGTGCTGTTCGATTATTCGCAGGATGGGCGTTTGGTCGTTAGCGCGAACCTGCCTACACTCAAGCAAGCCGCACAGATGACGATGGATCGTGCTGCAGGTTTGTCCGAAGAGGTGTTGAAGAAGTGGACCGCCGTGTTGGCCGCTGGGATCACTGAGGAGACTCTTGCCAAGGAGGCAGAAGCTAGTCAGGATCAAGAAGATTCGGATGACGACGGACAGTTGGAATTGCTTGAAGCTTGGGAGGATGAAGTCGATGGAGCGGCTGATCCCGGTGAAATGGAGGTTGCCGCTTCGAGTGCCACTGATTCAGACCCAGATGAAGAGATTTTCCCCGGTTTGCATTTGTCACCAACGGCAAATTCCAAAACGGCAAAGGTCAAGTCTGCCCCGCCCCCGCCAATCAAGCCAGATAAGACAATCAAGCCAGATAAGACAATCAAGTCAGGAAAGTCGAGTAAAACTGGTCCACCTGAAATCTCCACCGCTCAAAGTAAGCGAGGCGGTGTTGAGAAACTCGAGTCCAAAGAACCGCCGAGTAAGCGTAAGCTCAAACGTAAAATTTCAGATGATGAGAACTCTGCCTCACCTGCATCTCCAATTCAGCCATTCTCCATGAAACCAATGCCGGTTTCCGTTGGTAGTCCCGCAAACAAGTCTGCGGAAAATTCACCCACAAAATCTTCGGGCTCGAACTCAGAGCCTGTGGAGGGTTCGCCACCGCCGCGGAAAATGAAGTCAGATGCAGTAGAGCCTCAACCCTCCAGTAAGCCAGTTCCGGCAACATCAGCGAAGGTGGTTGCTGCCAAAGCACCAGAGGACAAGAAAGGTGCTGCAAAATCGGAAAGCAATTCAGCGACTAAGTCAGCGGGAATGCCTGATTTCAGCGTTCTTGAGAAACTTGCCGAACCCCAGGGCAAGGCTGACGGAGCAGCCCTGGATGCATTCTTTAGTAATCAGAATGCACCAGCTTCAGGTATGCCTGCTCCCGCGATTAATCTCAACTTGTCGCAGCCGCCCAAAAAGTCGCCACCGCCAAAGAAGAAGGTCAAGCGTGGGAAACCAAAAGGGAACGCGAGTGAAGGAGATGATGCGGCGAACTGAGCTGAAAGAGTATTGATGAGAGCTATGTCTTGAAACATGGGTCAAGTGTCACGGAGCTTGCGATGAATGGGCGACAATTAATTACAGTCAGCAACGGCAAGGAGCTATATAAAATCGCTCCTGAGCAGTTGCCGCAGGCTTTCGCGAGGGGGCTGTCATGCCCTGTCGCCTCATCACAAACACTTGTTGGCAACGGGGAGTACCTGTTCGAAATTCCACTCGAGGACGTTCAGACGGCACTGGCTGATGGACTCCATGACATGCTAACGCGTGAACGCACTGAGTGGTTGCAGCGTGGTGGTGGCAACGCGGTTGGTGCTGAGATTGAGCAGGTTGTTAAGCCGCCTATTGAAAATTCCAATTCCGTTATAGCGCAGCCAGCAGTCACCCGAAGCGAAGCTGAAAATGAGATTCCTGATGCAGCAAGGCTGATGGAGAGTGTTCACCAGTCAGACGCCCAGGCTGAGGTTGAGCGTGAGTTGCAGCAACAGGAACTGGATGAAACCGAGGGTTGGCGTTGGTACGTGCTGCGGATCCGCCTCTGGATAGAGCAGCGACGGCAGGGACTGGTCGGTCAGTTGCGTGGCAGCAGTATCAGCCTCGTGGTGCATTTGGCCGTGCTGTTGATTTTGGCCAGTCTGTTCATCAATGTCGAAGAAGATGGCATCAAGGGGCTCGTCATCACATCATCGCCTCCATCGGAGAATCCGATTCAAGAGGTTGTGATTGAACCAACGCCATTGGAAGTGACTGAGCCAACTGATGCGGAAGCGTCTGAATCACCTGCTCCGACAGAGGTTGTCCGTGCTGAGGCTGTGACTGCGCCGAACTTCATGGAGTCAATCAGCGGAGCGGCCATCAAGCCACCTGCTAGCGCGGCAGCTTCAGGAGCAGGGAAAGCAGCCCCCAAAAGCAAGCCTGCATTCTTCGGGAGCAAAGTCTCAGCGGTCGACTACGTTTTTGTCATCGATAACTCCAATAGTATGACCAAAGGGCGGTTCGAAACCGCCCTTAATGAGTTGCTGAAATCGGTATCTCAATTGACTGCGAGGCAGCGTTTTTACGTGATTTTTTATAGTGATACTGCGTATCCCCTGTTTCATCCCAAGCCAGCGACTGATCTGGTCAACGCGACCAGCCGAAATAAACAACGATTGAAGACGTGGCTTGATACCGTGCAGCTGTGTCTGAAAACTAATGGAAAGGAAGCGATCTCAGCTGCCTTTGCTTTAAAGCCTGATGTGATTTTTGTGCTGGGTGACGGTGCCTTTACAGACAAAGCATCGAACTTTTTTGCATCGCGTCCGCAGAAGAAGATTCCAGTGCACACGTTGGGGATGGAGGTGAAAGCCAAAGACGCTGTCAGCTTTAAGAAATTGGCAAAGAGCAATGGTGGGACTTACAAAGACGTCGGTGTGGCTAACGGTGCTCTTGTGGTCGCTAAGAGATTTCCCAGGAAAAGGAACGCGACGCGTGGTCCGATCTGGGGTGTGAAGTTGCCGCCCAAACCGATGCTGAAATAGCGAGCGTTTTTGGTACTCCATCCGTTCTAGTCTTACTTGACTGAAGTTGATTTTTCATGAACCGTGTTGCTACATGTCCAAGATGCAAGGCGGTCTATGAGTTGGATGAAGATGACATCGGTCATTTAATGGAATGTGAATGTGGGGCCGCTCTCTTTGCCTGCCACACCCGTTCACTCGAAGTGTTTGAGATGTGGTGCGAGGGGTGTGGGAATGAACACCAAGTCCGTGGCGTTGACGTTGGACGCGAGATCGAAGTTGATTGTGGCCGGGCTGTTTGTGTGCCGAGCGTGATGCTGCGATTGCCGGTTGGGAATCGGAAATTAGCTGCTCGAGCGAATGCGGAATGGCAAGAACAGCAAAAGGCGGACGCAGCTGTCGAGACTCGCACGGGTCAGCCAACACGGCATCGGCCACAGCCAGCAGCAACGGTAGACGGCGTCGGCCAGGGGAGTGCTGCCGAGGACGACAGCGTCAACAAGGGACACGACGCTCGCGGACATCAAATCGGTGGCATTCCGCCTGCTGCCTATTCGGCTGCTGACGTTGTGTCTGAAGGCATGTCCAAAAGTGCGTCTGACACCCGCTCGAAGCAAGGAATGGCCCGTGGATTAACATCTGATGTCGGAGACGAGGCAAAAAGGACGACACGGTCAAAACGCAATCTTGGATCGACCTTGGGGGTTGGGGCGGTTGCCGCGCTATTGGTCGCGGCAGTCGTTATGTTCCTACTCAGGGTGCCACCCTCTCAGAAGCGGGCGAACCAATCCAAGACTGCAGGGCAATCTTTAACGTCGGATGGCACGCAACCAAGAAACAATCCTGAGTTGCAGTCTGGAATGGTCATCGCTGGCGATGGGGTGGATCTACTTTCAGATGATTTGGCAGTGAGTG
>CAXGRW010000323.1:0-6276 GCA_964012125.1 uncultured Rhodopirellula sp. | reverse complement strand
TGATACTATCGTTGTGCCACTTGCCGAAATGGGCAGTTCGATAGTTGGGGTTCGCTTTCTTGAGAGCTTGGGGAATCGTAATTTTCCCCATGTACTGCTTTTTTGCCTCAACCGAAGACAGTACGGTGTACCGAAGCCGACTGGGGGTCATCCCATGCAGCAGACTGTTACGAGAGGGTGCGCACAAGGTTGACGGTGAGTAGCATGATGACAGCACCATTCCTTCTCTAGCTATCCGTTCGATATACGGCGTTTGAAAGTAGTCGCTGCGCGTATCCTCTCGACCCTTGATCATTTCGACCGACGTCTCCGCCCATCCTAGGTCATCCACGTACACAATCACAAAGTTTGGTGCCTCAACAGCCGATACCTTCACCGAGCATGAGGTGAGTACAAATCCGATACAGAGTATGATCTTAAAATTCATGTCTTAGGCTCGGTCAATTACCTGCTTCAATGAGTACACGAACCTGGTCAAGATGCCCCGGGTTCTCCTGCAGTTCAACCAACAGGGTGCGTCGGTCGGCAGCCAGAATCAGGCTGTCAAAACCCCGTCGTTGATCACCCGCAGGACGCGGTTCAATCGTTCTTGGGCTTGGGTAGGAAACGTCGGGAACTCCAAAAATCACCTCTGACTCTCTCAGCAGGCGATCCATCGTGATGACACCCACAATGGGGTTTGCAAACGTGATCTGACCACGAACACTGCGTCTTCGATCCGGATTCTTTCCCTCGGGGTACGCGTCCAACTGCAGCAGGTAGCTTGTGACGCGTTTGTCACTTGGAAGTCGCCGTTTCTCTCGATAAGGCGACTTGGCATAGACGCCAGGATCGACCATATCGACACGAACTTCTTCACGCGGAAGAACATTTTCGCGTTCAGGAAACACCACAATATTTTCGTTGTCCTGGTAGTTGCCGGGATGGAATCCTGCCCCGGGTGAGACAAAACGAATCGCCCCTGTCGTTTGCAGGACCCCCGAACTCACCGGCCAGGCATTTTCGAACTGCGAGGCTTCAAACACCACTGAATCAATCGAATTGGACCCTTTACTTGATCGAATCGCCTCACCCTCTCTTAAACGCTGAGGCTGTGTGGCGTTTCCAACTGCTGGCGGTGCACTGACCTCAACCTCACCCTCGAATACGCAAACATCTGTCAGGCCCGAATCATTGACAGAGACCCCAAAGGCAGTGCCAAGGTCAACCACATGCGCTGAGTCAGTATCAATTACGAAACCACTGGCTGATTCAGGCACCGTCGCAGTCACAACCCCACGGTGAAGTACCAGACGCATCTCATCCACAAGTTCCAACTGCGCTGGCCCCTCCACCGCAACTCTCGCGCCACTGGAAAAATCCAAACGCACAAGCCCTCGCGAAATAGTCATAGGCCCTGAGCCCACCAACTCACCGCTTGCATAAGCAACCCCAGTTTCTCCGTACGCGCCGACGGTTTCAGCAATGCCTGCCGGTATTTGCCTGGTCCGAGGAACAATGAGGAATGTCCCAGCAATCAGCATCAAACACGCAGCAGTTGCCACAACCATGGCCAGCGCAGCGTATTTACCCAAAGGTGAATGGACCGGCTGCTCGGCAGGCAATGATTCGGGACGAGATGAAAACTGGCGACGCAATGCCGCATGCATATTGACTGCATGCAGATAGCGTTCACGTACGAGAGAGTCACTTAGCAAATGCTCCTCAAGTTTGAGCGACTCGTCCTGGCTGGCAGTTTCATTGATTGCCTTGTCTATCAATGAGTCGATGTTTTGATTCACTGTGTTGACTCCCGCAGCCCCAATTGACGGTCGATGCAGAAATGCAACTGACGGCGAACACGGTTCACTCGCTTGTAGATCCGACTGGCCGCCTCACCGCACTTCTCCGCAAAATCCCGGATCGTTGCTCCTTCGGCATAACAGCCTGCCATCATTTCCTGGTCCTCGGGAGTCAATTTTTCCAAGCACGAATCGAGTGCCCGACGCCGAGCGTCGAGGCTGTCCGCGATGTCTGCGGATTGTTCAGCAAGCAGCACAATCAGCTTTTCTCCAAAAACATGTCGATCACGTCGCACTTTGGTGATGTGATTCAATGCTGCATTCTTGGCAATCTGAATTGCCCAATTACGAAAGTTGGTTCCGGACTCGTACTGATCAAATGACTTCCACATTGTGACGCTCGCTCTCTGAACGACATCCTCGGCGTCCGCAGTATTCCGCACCATTGCCAGCACGAATGAAAAAACCGCCGCCTCGTGTCGCACAAACAGCGTCACAAACTCGTCATGTCGTGTTGAATGCAGATTCTCTGATTCCATAAACATCCCTCTCTACCCACTCAGTTCCACTCAGCTGGAAATTCGCCCACTTTATATCTTTTTTTGCTGGAAAACTGCTCGAATACAATCGGCCTCTACAGCACGAGCGAGTGCAGTTCCCAAACCACGAACGAGTCCGGGCCTCAACTTCCCGGTCACGCTTGCTTTCCCCAAAAGAGATAATTCCATCTGACCACGATACGCGAAATCCATACAGACCATGAATTCCCGAGGTCCGGTACGTTGGAAATCTTGACTGGAAAATAATCTATCGGCAGCGATCGGCATTCTGGATCTTCACCGACAGGTAAGATAAACGTCGAAATGTGAACAAGCGGCCATCATTTCATGTCCCAAGCCAACAGAGAAAACACCCGGATGCAACGACTTCTCAAGTGCTGGTTGCCAGCGATTGCCCTGACAGTCCTATTGGCTCCACAAGCTGGGGGTTCGTACTACCACGCCAACGTCAAAGAGGGAGCTGAATTCTTCATGTTTGACGTGCGTTTCCCGTTCATGCCCTCAGGCACCTACTTCTCGTTTTGGAATGGGAAATTCTATCCGGTTGGTGGTGCTTTCTATGGAGGCGTGTTCACGCGTGGGCCTGGCAAAACAGGGGGCCCCGAGAATCAGAAACATGGAACGCCTTGGACGTACTGGGGTGATGATGCCTACAACGGCGATCGTCCTCGACCGGTCTATGCCGGACAATACACCAATTCGACGGGTGCAGGCGGAGAGGGTTCAGCGGCAGCGGTGGGCGGCGAAAAACCGTTTCTGCGACGGGGTGTCTGGTTCACCATGTGCAAACGTATCTGGAAGCCTGCTGAAAAGAACGCCTCCTATCGTTATGAAGGTTGGTGGATCAAAGACCAACAAACGGGCAAATGGCACCTGAGTGCTGTGATTCGCATCCCAGCGCCGGTGACCGGCTATTCAGGTTGGTCAACCTTTGTCGAAGAACTCGCTAAAGGCGCTGATCGAGCTATCGACGTTCGACGTTTCTATTGCCGCCTGAACCGGGAATGGCACAGTGTCGACACGATCACGATGGATAACAAATACAATGCCAGATTCTCAATCCTCGACAATGATTCGACCTTTCACTACGAGGAACCGGTCACCCACAAGGCAGATCCTGCAGGAACGACCTCGTGGACCGTCAAACAACCTGACCAACCCACTTTCGGTAATCTGGCAATCAACTCCCCCCAGGCCCACCGACTGGGTGATCAGGTTGCGGTGCGTTGGTCAATCCCGGACACAGCAGTTCCTCAACTCGGTTACCACATCGAGATAGTTGGAAAAAATGGAAAAACGCTAAGTGAGTTAACGGAAATGTTACCTCATCAACAGATCAAAACCATTTCCACTGATGGTGAACAGGTAGCGAGCGTGCGGCTTACCGTGATCGACATTTTCGATCAGAAAACCACTCAGGAGATCCCCATCGTTGAAGCCCAAGCAGGGGCGACCGATGAGGGAACCACAAGACAACCTGACGCGATCACTTCACGAGCTGGCCTGACTTACGAATTATTCAAACTTGACGATAAATCTGATCTCAACACCATCCCCGATCTCACCAGCCTGCAAAGCACTGATGGGTGGGCCGCCGATGAGCGCGAAGGTTTTATGCGTTCAGGAATACTGCCCACCGTGGTACTTCCCCCGCGTGAGATGTGGGACAAAAAACGATCACAATACGCCGTTCGCTACACAGGTACTGTGCATGTCCCCAAAACGGGTTTCTATATTTTCCAGTTGACCGCAGCCGGCAACAGCACACTGTGGATCGACGGCGAGTTGGTAGGCAACAACGGGTTCATGCCAAATCCAAGCATGCGCAGGTATATCCAGGGTCTGCACTCCGGTCCCCATGATTTTGAACTGCGTTATGGCAAGAAAGCGTGGACCAACAGGAGCGGACAGTGCAACCTGCAGTGGGAAGGACCGGGGATGCCCCAGAGACCTTTCAATCAAACGGATTTTACCACCACGGCTAAAACGACGATCCCCACCCTGAAAACGACGTGCATCCCTAGCAACGGCAAAGACCATTCCAATCTTGTCGACCTTACCGTCGAAGTCGATGCAAAGGGGAAAAAGGTAAGTCGAATCGATGTTTTCTGTGGTGACCTGATCCTTGGGCAACTCACCCAACGCCCCTACCAACTGAAAAACACGGTTCTGCCAGATGGCGAATTTGATATCTGCGCGCGAGTCGTTTACGAACAGGGCAAACGTACTGTCGATTCAAACTGGATCCCGTACAAGAGCCAAGGGCAAGTTGCGATGGAACCTTGGCAACAAACCATCGTCGGGGTCAAGGGATCGGGACTGGGGATTGTCAAAACACAGACCCCCAAAGATCTGCAAGTTCAGATCACAGGTGACTCACACTGGTTTCTCAATCAACCTGTGGAAGGTGATTTTACCTTGACTGGCCGACTGGTCGACTTCCCAACCAGAACATGGAAAGATCCCGCCTATGGGCACGTCCAATCACGAAGCTGGCTGGGCCTGATGTTCACACTCAAACCGGGCGTTGAGCCATGCTTTTATAACTCCTACGGTTTCTACCGGTTGGCGGGTGAGGGCTGGCGAGGAACTCCGTGTCATGGTGACTTGGCGGGAAGTCGTCGCACCGATTACCAATACCCTGACAAAACGGGGAACTGGATTCAACTGAAACGGCAAGACATGCTGTTTTCGACGTCTCGTTCTGTGGACGGAATCAATTGGCAGCTTGTTCGCCAGTGTCTGGTCAGCCCACGCAGCCGACATGCGTGGCGGAAAGGGGTGGCGGGTGTTACGTTTCGCCAGCAACCCTCCGACCCGGGTGGTGCCTGGGCCCAAGGGTCGATGGATCATGTGAATCTGAGCAAGGGAGAATCAGCGCAAACTCCCAAACGCGATTCCGTGAAGTTGCAAGACGCTGCGTTATTCAAGGGCCGGGTCATCGCACTCGTCCAAGCCCCCTCCAACCACAACCTCTGGTACGCCCGCACCTTTGCAAATGGGATCCTGAAGTCAAGCGACGGAGGCACCAGTTGGACCAATGCCAATGGCGACCTGAATCTGAACAAAGATGGGAAGCTCTATGTGCGTTCTGTGGCAGTCCACCCCTTCGACGAAAACATTGTTGCTATGGGACTCGGATCCTGTGATGACAACGAGTCGCAATGTGGACTGTACATGACCCACGATGGGGGAAAAACGTGGAGTCTTGTCTGTGACCAGATCGACTTTGACGGCAAGGGACCAAGTGTGTTATTGGGCGAAGTCATCTCCTTCAACCGTTTCCAGCCTGAGACAATTGCGGCGGGTGGTGAATCGAACGGCCTGTTTCAAAGCGAAGATGGTGGGAAGACGTGGCAGCCTGTTGGTGTCGAACAAGCCCTGAAAATCAGATCGCAACGGATCAGTGCCCTGCAATACAACCGTCTTTTGGACGGACACCTGACAGTAGCAACCTTTCCTGACACTGAGTTCGAATCTATCGGTTTGGGAACACCCACTCGCAAACTCCCTGATCAAACAGGCGGTGGTCTCTACTCCGTCGGTGAAAAGACAATCAGGTGGGGCATGGAACCGTACCCAGGCTTTGGGTTTTCAAACGTTCAAGTGAATCACGCACGCGGCTCAAATGGGCTAGGTTTTTTCGTTTCGACTCGGGGAGCATTCAAATGGCACCGAGCAGGTTTGATCCACAGTTGGCCGAACGTTCCGCAAAACACGTTTTATAGTCAGATTGCATCGTACTTGGACCCAAAGACGAAAAAAGAGGTCCTCGTGGCCGCTCCGTTTTCATCCAACGAGAAAAATCCAATCTCGATATATTCCCAAGGCAAACTCGCTACGACTACGTCATCGTCGGCACCGCTCAACGAAGGAATCACAGGCATCTCGTTTGATCAGTCAAGCTCAGGTCAAACGCTTTTTGTCTGTAATCG
>CAXGRW010000322.1:0-6279 GCA_964012125.1 uncultured Rhodopirellula sp. | reverse complement strand
GTGCGTCTCGTAGACTTCTCCCTTGAACTTCTGAAGCCAAGTGATGGAAGTCAGATAGAGCCCATTTGCTGCGAGCACCCCGAACAAGGTTAAGACTACATACAACACTATCCGCAGCCTGGGAGTCACCGGACGCACAGGAGCTTTTTTCTTCGTAGCCGCCTGCTCGGGCGACAAAGTAGCGGATTCGTCTGAGCCGGCTTTGCTAGAGGCCATGCGAGCTTTTCAAGTCAAGAGAAGAGAACCACATAGGTGAGACGCAGCGAGATCCACAATTGTTTTCTCTAACCCCACCGAATGACCAAACAACATACAAAAGTCGCTGTTTGGGCCGTTCCGCGAGGATTCTGAACGTCGTTTGATAGATAAACCGCCAATCACAGACTTTCAAAACTCATCGGTGCACCCATTCCTGGCCTTGCCCAAAACGACCGGAACGACTGTCGACGGCGTAAGTGTGGTGCATTCAGTTCTCGCAAGCGTTGACTATTTGTCGCAGCCTCAACTGGAGGCGGATAACGCTTCATCCCGCGGTATGGCAGGGGTAATGTGGACTGCCCTGTCAGCGTATTTAAGTCAGCGTCCTTGTCCCAACCTATGCTGTGGAAAATGAAATCACGTTTCCACCCCCCAGGCAGATCCATCTGGGGAACGGAAAACTTCAATCGGATTTCATCACCCGAGCTGATGACCACCATCTCATCATCCCACTCGCGGACCAGATCAGTGCACTCACCAAAACTTGAAAGTTCGCCTGTCAGCGGTGGCCACCGCGGAGCCAATCTTGCCTGCTGATAATCGTAAGTTTCCGGCCGTGACGAATCATCTCGAAGACGCTCTGAGAAGCCATGAAACGCTAACTCAGCACTCAATAAATCGACACTTTCCACCCGAAACTCAGCGGGCATCTCCTGCACAGCAACTTCAGCGCAATCCCAGTAGATCTGAGCCGACGTTCGAATTCGAAACCTCGGATCTTCCTGGTTCAGGACATCAGTCACATCAACGACGATGGTTTTTGTTTTTCCCCCGGGAAACCCCATGTACTCGATCGCTTTCTTCCACCCCAACTCAGATTCCGAGTCGGGTACCCAAACGGAAGGAAATTCCAGCGGTCCCAAAGCAGGATTCTGATCAATCTGTATGTTCAGTGAGGTGTCTGTCGGCAAGATCCATCCTGTCAGCACAAGATAAATTTTCTGGGTCTCAGGTCCACTACCGATTCCTGCAAGAGCTTTGCCAAAGTCGAGGTCAATCCAATGTGGCTCACACAACCCTTGGCGATATCGCCGATCAAAACCTTTGACAAAATCCCGATCGACGACAGATAAAGTTCCTGTAACATCTCGCCCAAAAGTGTCTCTGCCTTGAACCACAGGATGTCGATCTTTTCCGGAGAATGCAAAGATCGTGGGAGTAGCGATTTGGCCAGGACCAACTTTCTCATTCGTCCAGATATCAACATCCGCTGGGTGATCAACCACCTGCAAAGCGACCTTGTCAAAGTATGCGACCTCCCACAACTCTTCCGTAATTCGAAAATCGTAGTGATCACCACGTGGACGGATTTGCTCTCCGTTTATCTTCAAATATTCCCATGGTCGATCCTTGGCGACGACACCACGAGCGACTTGCAAACCGAGCGGTGCAGCCCAAAGGCAATCGGTTTGAAACACATACTTTTCACCATCCCATGCGTAGAGATAAGGACACGACCCCTTAAGGGTCTGCTCTTCCTCAACAAGCGAGTCTACTTTCGGGTCACGAACTGTCTGAGTCAAACCATTGGGAAAAATTGCACGCACGCTACTGGCCGAATCAAAACCATCAAGCCCGAAATGTGTTGATGGTGACCGCACAATTCTGGCACGATAGTGAGGACCAAACCGCATCTCCAGCACGCTTCCCACCGCATAGTGATTCACGCGACCACTGGCATTATCGTCGATCCCTTTAAAACGCACATCAACGTAATGTCCCATCGGCGTTGTGCTATTTTTTAGTACGCTAATTCCCCGAGACGTCATTCCCGCAAGATCCAACACACCATCGCCATCAAATTCTGCCACCACCAAATCACCGGCGATTTCAACTGACTCGATAGGTTGCCAATCACGAAACCCCCAAGGTCCAATTCTCGTGATCGCAGCTCCCTGTTCATTCAGGGCAACAACTTCCATCCACGAGTCATTGTCAAAATCAGCAACGAGAGCCGCGGTAGCTGAGTGTTCATTGTGCTCCACATGATCGACAGTCCATGCATTCGCGGCTGCGGTCTGCGAAAAAACAATGGAAACCCCACCTTTTCCAGCCACCACCAGGTCCCACGACACGTTTCCGTCAATGTCTTCCACCGTGATGAATTCCGCCTCTTCTATCGGCGGAATCTCATCAAAAAAACGACTGCGAAACTGAAGATGAAGAAGGTTTTCCAACATGCCAACTTTGCCGCTGGCACGATGCACCGTTACAACATCAAGATCCAAATCTCTATCCAAATCAATCAGTGACATATCCGACACTGGATCGTCACCCGAGAACGCGTTCTCTGATTGTGCAATTTCAAAGAAACTCCTGTTTCCACGGTTGGCGAATAGGCGAATGCCGTCCGACGCCGTCGCCAAAACCAGATCCAAGTCACCATCAGCCTCCAGATCACCCGTCACCGCAGCGGTCACACCGCGGACATCCTGAAGTCCATTGTCTGCTTGAGCCAGTGTCAATCGTGCCCCATCTTCCACTTCCGCACGACCATCCAACTGCACCAATCGCACACCGTCTGCACCAAAAACAATCAGACTCTGAAATGTGTTGTGCCGAGCTGCAGAGGAATAGTCCTGATCACTCTCGACAATGTGGTCGGCAAGGTTGTCGGCAATGTTCTTAGGATCAGGTTTTTCACGATTGGGATTTTTACGATCGGACCGCAGACGCTTGGGATCGCTGCTATCAACAAGAAACAAGTCCGCGGCCACCATTCCCTTGGGAGCTATATCTAACTGCAATTGACCGACAGAGCTAAACTTGCCGCCACCTTCATTGCTCCACAATTCCAACAGACCGTCTTCATTGGCAGTGACGAGGTCTCTATCGAGATCCAAATCGTAATCAAGCGACAGAACCGTGTGATTCGCTACCACTGGATTAACAATCTGGCTTTCAAACTTGAATGTGCTGGTACTCGCTCCCAGTGGCTTATCCTCCACCGCCTGAGCAGATAGTCGACGCAACGAATCAAAGCTCAGCAGATCAAGTGGATGCGGAGATGCTCGACGGCGGTCCGTCTTAACAATTTCAGTGCTGTTCAAAACATTGAACCACAGCAACATTCGATTCTCTGCTTCGGACCATTTTTGTGCTTCGACCGCAGCCACGATCTGAGCGACCAATTCATCGGGGGTGACACCAATCGGTTGTGTCTCGCGTCGAATCGAAGGTTCAATCGCGTTCGCCAATCGCTTGGCACGCTCCACAAAAACAATCGCCTTCTGATCGTGGGTTGCGATATTGAGTCGTGCAGCTCGCAGGGCGAAAAAAAGGTTATCGGGTTGCTGATTCGAGAGTTGCCCGATCGCGTCAGCAGCATCCACCAGCAATTTTGCTGGCAAGCCATCAATCGGATCCTCCAATTGCTCGACAACCTGAATGAGTGATCCGCCCAGAATACGGACTTTCGCTGACTTACCTGCCTCACCGCGAATGGCCGTAGCAACACGCTTGTAAACTTTGTTTCGTTCTAACTTGGTGACCGATCCGGGAAGCAGTGCAGCCTGGTGCAGATCAACCCGTGTCGCCAACCACATGGCGAGCACCTCATCGTTTGCCGCTTTTCGAAAATCTTCAATCGCCTGTTTCGCCGCCGAAATCGCATCGGGAACTTGCCTGCGAGCATTTTGTTTTTCCTGAGCATCAAGTGAGGCATTGGTTGCCTTTGCTGATAGTGCATCCACCCGAAGAACACGATTGATAGCGCGATTGAGTGCGACCGATTCATCCGAGGCAGCTTGGCGATACAGTTCATTCCAAGATTCATCTGCTTCAATGAGTTCCAAATTCTCAGTGGCAGCCAAGGCAGTTCGGGTCAAATCGAGCTGCTGACCGATGACGGGATCTAGGCCACCTGCCCCATTATCATCGCGTTTACCCGAAAGCACCCAAAACCCAGCAGCAATGCCCACCAGCACAATCATGCCCAACATGAATGGCAAGATCGATTTCTCTCGCCCTCCGGATTTTTCGCTACTCGAGCTTTTGCTGCTTGTTGGACCAAGATCACTCATGAATGCTCCCCACGGGGCTGTTTTTTCGATATCCTTTGCAGCATGAACGTAACAAAATTTTTAGATCAGGCCGACTCGATTCGAGTCGGAATTGTGGAAAGTGACCATTTGCTGCCCCTGCAGCTTGGTGAGCGATACTCGTCACTCGCGGAGCTTTTGGCGACAGAAAACCCGAGTGCCACGATCCAAAGTCTGGAAACAGACGCCCCCCTGCCAATTGATGACTCGATTCGCTGGCTACCACCGATTGACGACCAGGAGGTATGGGCTGCTGGCGTGACCTACAAACGCAGCCAAACTGCCCGCATGGAAGAGTCCGAAGCCGCTGCTTCGTGTTACGACCGAGTCTACCAAGCGGATCGACCTGAACTATTCTTCAAGGCGACACCGCACCGAGTCAGTGGCCATAAACAGCCACTTCGAATCCGCAGTGATGCGACTTGGAATGTGCCCGAACCAGAGATTACTCTCGTCCTCAGTCCGCAATTCCGAATCATTGGGCTCACGGTTGGCAACGACATGAGTTCACGTGACATTGAAGGCGAAAACCCACTCTATCTGCCTCAGGCCAAATGTTACGACCAGTGTGCCGGACTTGGACCGTGGATCACACTTTTTGACACATTGCCCGAAATGAGCGAACTTCGAGTGGACCTGAAGATTCAGCGTGATGGCCAGGTGGTTTTCGATCAACAGACATCCGGATCGGAAATGGCGCGTTCGTTCGAAGATCTTGTGGGTTGGCTCAGTCGTGACAATTCAATGCCATCAGGTGCTTTTCTGATGACTGGCACCGGGATTGTGCCAAGCAACGATTTCACTCTTCACGCCGGCGATCTTGTTCACATTTCCATCGCTGGTATTGGCACATTGTCGAACCCAATTGTTCAAGCCTAGACTCTCTTGAAGCTTGGCCCCCCGACCCACATACACGCACACACTGTATCTACGGACCGCAAGGAATTCTCGCTATGTCGACTGCTGAAAAAGCCATCCGCCCTGTTCTGATCGCTGGGGAATGGCGACAAGCCAAACACGAACACACATTCAAGGCATCAGATCCCAATAAAAATGAATTGCTTCCGGTAGAGTTTCCGGTCAGCCACTGGGAAGACTGTGATGCAGCACTTGACGCCGCAGCAGAAGCTGCCCACGAGCTGCGTCAACTTCCTGCGGAAAAGATTGCTGAGTTTCTGGATTGCTATGCAGACCGAATCGAAGCTGCCAAAGACGCTCTGGTTGACGCTGCACACGCTGAAACTGGCTTGGCGAAGAGTCCCCGTTTAGCCGATGTAGAACTGCCTCGCACAAGCAATCAATTACGTGCAGCAGCCGAGGCCTGTCGCACAGGAAATTGGGCAATGCCCACCATCGATACCAAGACCGGAATTCGATCCTGCTACGAAGCGTTGGGACCGATTTGCATCTTTGGACCCAACAATTTTCCGTTTGCGTTTGGAAGTGTCTCCGGGGGCGACTTCGCGGCAGCCATTGCGGCGGGTAATCCCGTGATTGGAAAAGCAAACAGCTCTCATCCCGAAACAACTTATCTGTTTGCCAAAGAAGCTCTTGAGGCTGCAAAACAGACTGGACTTCCAGAGGCGACCGTTCAACTGATCTACCGAACGAACCATGCTGACGGTGAGCGAATGGTCGCTGACCCCCGAATCGGCGCGACAGGTTACACCGGAAGTCGAAATGCCGGTCTGCAACTGAAAACTGCCGCGGATCGTGCGGGAAAACCCATCTATCTGGAATTATCAAGCGTCAATCCCGTTGTCATCACCAACAACGCCTTGGAAGAACGCTGCGATGAAATCGTGACCGAGTTTACCACCAGCGTTTTGATGGGAACCGGTCAATTCTGCACCAACCCCGGTTTGGTGATGCTGCAAAAATCAGATAGCTCTGACGCCTTTGTCAAAGCCGTCGCAGAAAAATTCAACACCACACCTGCTGGCACCCTGCTATCACCCGCCGTTGCAAAAAGCCTCTCAGC
>CAXGRW010000321.1:0-6296 GCA_964012125.1 uncultured Rhodopirellula sp. | reverse complement strand
CCCAGCTATTCACATCAGGAAAAGGATGCGATTTGGGCGCCGTGCGATCAAGTCGCCCACTCACGGCAAGCATCGCGTCGCGGATGGATTCTGCATCCAGGGAGCGACGTGAGTATCGCCAGTGCCAACGATTTTCCGGATCCGCACCCAAGTTTTTTGCGTCGTCGATGCTGGCTAGTTGATAAGTTCGAGACTTCATGATCAAGCGATGCAGCGATTTGAGCGACCAGCCAGAGTTGATAAACTCCGAGGTCAACCAGTCCAGCAATTTTGGGTGACTGGGTAGCGAACCCCGTGAACCAAAGTCACTTGCTGTATCGACCAGTCCGCTGCCAAAATGCCATTGCCAGACACGATTTACGAAAACACGAGCGGTCAGTGGGTTGGATGACCGTGTGATCCACTTTGCCAGTTCCAGTCGTCCACTTCCCAAGGAAGTTGGTGGTACCTTATCGCCTCCCAGAACCTCAAGGAATCGACGTGGCACTTCGTCGCTTTTTCGATGCGGTTCGCCGCGGAGTTGAATTCGAGCGTTCACAGGCTCGGCTTCACTGACTCCGTAAGCAACTTCAGAGGCGGGTTTCGTAGTTCGTTCCTGCCGTTGTTTTGTAAGAGCATTAATCTGTTTGGTGAGTTCGGAGAGTTGATCCTTTTCTTCGGAAGTGATTGTTCGGGGCTGAACTTGTTTGCTGCCCGGGGCGTTGAATGGTTGCTCGGTGAGTCCAAGGTTGTCGAGATCGCGTGAGCAGGCAGGGCCAGCGACGTGCCCAAATGCGTCACAGATGAAGCAGTCAGCAACCCCGTCCCAGCCACGCCCTACGGCCATTTCAGAAAACTCGGTCAGGTCGTCAGTTGTTCCAACGATACCCGAGAATGTTTTTTTTGTTGGATCGATCGTGATTCGTAGCGTGTACCAAGTACCGGGAATGAGCTTCCGAATCGTTTCCCACTTGTCGCCGTTGCATACGGCAAACTCCGTCGCTGTCGCGCTGCATTGAATCGCCAGCGACTGCACCACACCACGGCCAAGATAGAACCGGAATGCTCCCTTTTCGGTTGAGCTTGCCGCGCGGAAATCGACCGTGAAATGCATGTTTTGACCCGGCGTGGCACGTAGTCCATGCTTGAAGACATGGCGAAGCCCATCGGTTGGTTGGCCGCTGCCGATTCGGACTCCCCGTTTGCCGTTGGGGTGGACATGAGCGAATGGACTTTGCGCATCAGAAGTGACCTCGATCGGTCCGGAACTGACCCACGGGTTGGCGGGAGGTTTCCCGGGTTGCTGAGCTTCGAAGTCGAGGTCCGTGCCGCCGGCTCTCCAAGTCGGGTCGAATTCTTTTCGGCGTTGGTTGAAAGCTGCTAGTTTTGAATCCAGTTCCGCCAGTTCATTCGCCTTGGCTTTTTCGAGAGCAGTGACCTGTGCCGGAGGGACGAGCGATGGAAAGTGTGCCGGTCGCTTTTGTTCTTCACCACCGGGAAACGCCCATTTTGTGCTTTGTAGAATGCCGTACCAAGCATAGTAGTCCTCGGTTGAGATCGGGTCATATTTGTGGTCATGGCATCTCGCGCATCCCACTGACAGCCCCAGCAGCGACCGCCCTACAGAATCGATGACATCAGCAAAGTCGAGATGTTGGTATTGTGGCGACGCCTTGTAACCGTAGCGTTTTCCGATCGCTAGAAATCCTGTCGCCGTGACCTGGCTGGCGTACCTTTCCGGTTCGTCGATGGAATCACGGCGGGCCATGATGTCACCAGCGATCTGTTCGCTCACAAACTGATCGTAGGGCATGTCGTTATTGAACGCTTGGATCACCCAGTCGCGATACTTGTACGCTTCACGTATCGGATAGTCGGAGCCATCGCCAGCAGTGTCTGCGTAGCGAGCGACATCGAGCCAATGTCGCCCCCACCGTTCTCCGTAAGCATTGGACTCAAGCAGGCGATCCACGAGGGTGCCAAAGGCGTCAGGCGAGTTGTCTCGTGCAAAGGATTCAATTTCGCTTGGTGTCGGTGGAAGTCCAGTCAGGTCAAAGGTTGCCCGACGAATCAGGTTCCTGCGGTCCGTGTCAGCTACAGGTGTTAAGCCGTGCGATTTCAATTGCGCTAGGATGAATGAGTCAATCGGGTTGAGCGGCCATGCGTCACCCGCGTTGAGAGGGACGCTGGGATCTTTCACGCTTTGGAAAGACCAAAATGAAAGTGCGGTTTCCACATCCATTCTGGCTGTGGTAACCGGTGTCGGGTCACGTCGAGGATCGGGTGCCCCGCGTGTTACCCATGTTTCCAGATCAGCAATCTCATTTTCTGCCAACTTCTTGGAGGGAGGCATTTGTAAGTTGGGATTGTTATATTTCACAGCTTGGATCAGGAGGCTTTCATTTGGATTGCCTGCCACGACCGCTGCCCCACCGTCGCCGCCTTTTTTCCAGCCAGCTTGTGAGTCCAATCGAAGGCCACCTTCCTGCTTCTTCGTTCCGTGGCACTGCACGCAATGTTTTACTAACACGGGCCGTACGCGAGATTCAAAGAAGTCGTTGTCACTCTCGGCAGAGCAGATGGAAGTCGACAAGATTAGGCTCAACGCGGTGCTCACGCTCAAGCAGCGTTGGCGCAACACGTTTAGAAAGCAAGCCGGTTCAGGCAATTTGCTTTTGTCAACGAAACGCATGTTTTTTCCTTTCGCCCATTCGTCCTTTGCAGACGTAGGCCGAATTGATTTTGATTCACCTTGGTTGCAGGCAATGATGCTCGTGAGTTGAACACCCAGGACCGGCAAGCACCGTGTCAATGCTAACCTGTAGCAATTGCTCATACACAACAATTGTAACAATATTCACTGGTTGGCTGCAGGCGGGACACCTTTCGAGCGTGCTATTCACTGCGGTGTGTTGTCCTTGGCAGCGTCATGTGTCTCCTTTTATCATGAATGGGCACCGATGCCAGACTACACATCGCAGCAGCAAGACTTGGTAGCGAGTAAGGAAGGGGGGGGCTGCGAACGCTAGCGGTTGCTCAAACCCTTATGAGGTTGGGTTGGCGCGAGCCGATGAATCGCAGGCATCATTAGGCGACAGTATTCTTGCTGCGCGATCAACGCGGATCGGATTATTCAGTATCGCCTACGGAATGTGGGTAGCGGTTATTCGTCTGGTCGGGCTGGTGTTTTCGCTTTCCAGCGATGGTGGGAAGGAAGCGATGATTGCTGACCTTTTGTCGATCTTATTGATCGTATTGTCGGGGGCTTTCATTGCAATGCTTGTGTTTGGACAGTTGGCGTGTCTTTTCGATGCCGTAAAAGCTGGCGAATCCAAGTGGATCAGCATTGCACTGGCAGCGGAAGCGTTGAGTTTTCTGCTTTTTTACATTCGCGTTTGGATTCTCGTGGACGGCTCGATCGCTGAAGGAATCGGGTTCATACAAGGGATGGCGAATGTTGTCGCATTAGTAGCCTTTATGCTGCACGTCCGGCAGGTCGCGAGCAGCACATTGCAGCATGCACTCGTTGAAGAAGCAAGCAAAGTAGTGCAGTTGGTGATTTTTGCTCACGTCATGTTGGAGTGTTTAAATTTCGTCGCTGTGTACTTTAAATATTTGCTTGGAATGTCTTCGAAACTGACAGCATTTGCCACGCTCATTAACTTCATTGTCTTGGTCACTGCGTTCTGTAGATACATTAAGATCATTTGGGACGTCGCCCGTTCAGTCGCACGCGAACCGAATGAACAGGGGGGAACTAACGCCGACTCGGGGGAGAGCCAGAGGCTGTCAAGACGCTCCGGGGAAGTGACGCCATGACCCAACGTAGACTTTGCTAACGGCAGCGATGTTGGCTTGCCACGTTCGCCTGAAGTGTGGCCGGGAAATTTCCCGCGTAGGAGAATTACTGGTACCAGATTGGCTGTCTTGTAGGTCCCGGCTGGGACAATGAATTCGCTAGGCTGAAGAACGTCAAAGCGATGTAGGTCGCTTTGACAAAGCGTGGATCACAACGAATGCATTTTGCGAAAATCCATGGCGTGCCTTGGAGATTATGCAGGCACGGTTGATGCGAATGGCATGCCTCGCATGCCATTCATTGCCGCTTACTGGTTTAGCAGTGTAACGATATCTTCGAGGTCTCTCTCTTCGGCTAGATCAATCGCCGTCTTTCCGTCCTTGTTCTTACTGTTCGGGTCAGCGCCCTTTGCAAGGAGGGTTTTGACAATATCTGCATGCTGAGGTGAAAGCTCACCATTTCTTTTGCGTGATCGCAGGACTGCAATCATCAATGGAGTGACGCCGTTTAAGTTTCGGGCATCAATGTTAGCGCCTTGTTTGAGGAGGTAATCGAGCACGTCCGACCTTCCTGAGTGCGCGAGTTCGTGTACTGGCCCATTTCCGTAATATATCTTGATTTTTGCATGTCCCAGATTCTGGCAAGTCTCAAAGGATGCACCATGCTTTTTAAGCAGTTCAAGCGATTTCTGTTTGTGGTGCTTGGCAGCGACGTCGGTAGCTGAACTTCCCCACCATCCGGAGCGGATCCCAACATCCGCACCATGTTTGATTAGGAACTCCATCGTTGCTGTGTGCCCACCTGCAGCTGCGTATGAAAGTGCTGTCAGGGAGTAATTGACGGTGGCATCAGGATTCATGCCATCTTTCAACATCTGCTTGATTTTTTCGGTGTTGCCGTCTCGTGCCGCCTTGAGCCACGAATCAATATCTGCTCCAGCTCGACGCCAGTCGCGTACGTCCGGTGCGCCCCGGCGATCAGCCTGGATGCTTGGGGGAATCTCATAGAAATGTTCGTCAGTTAATTTGTAGATTCCTCGGTATGTAATCTCACCTTCTTCATTGCGATGAACGAGAAAGCACACGCCGTCATGCTCTGAGGTCTCAATCTTTGTCTTAAATTTAAAACGTTTTGATCCATCATTGCCGATGAGTTGGAATGTTTGACCACCTTTGTAGAAAGTTAATTCGCCGACACCGGCGGGCCCGTACCAAATCCAAGAGCCTTCGAGCGAGGGTTTCTTTTTTTCCTCGGCAGTTTGCTGCACGCTTTCTGTAGATGTGTCTTGTCCGAGAATAGGCGGGGCGGCAACGCCTGTCAGGCAGATGAGGAACACGTTGTAAACAAGTGTGTTTTTGATACGGCGCATCATGTTCTCGTTGGTAGGTAATGGAGCAAAATATCCATGCAACTCACCTGAGCCCGTCGGTTTGCCAGGGATATGTTTTGTGCATCTAGCACAGCCAGTGGGTGGGCTTCAGTGTTAGTAGTGCGTGAGAAGAACGCCTGCTACCCGAAGAAAAATGAATTGATTTTGTACGCTCGAAAAGGAGAGGCGATTAGTATTTCAATCGCAAAAGACGAGGCTTCAAGCGTTACCAAGCTGGGAGAGTGAGCATTGGTGAAGGTAGTCATTGAATTTCCCTGTTGTCGTGCAGGGATCTGGATGTGCTCCATGGTTCGAACACGGATTCGTTAGGTTGTTCGGAAGGCAGGCTTGGACCAGAGCGATGAAATATTGTGCAACTGAGGTGTCGCTTATCAACATAGTCCGTCAGTTTCTCGTCATGCGGAGGAGTGCTAAGGGCGTTGTTTTGATTTGCTTGCTAAGGGAATTTGGCTTGCAGGTGCTTGCTTCGTGATGCATTGCAGGCCAACGGTCTTGTTCTTTTCATGCATCGTGGTTGCACTACGAATCTTCTGCTCAATTCCGGGGACGCATGTGAGTTTGCCACCAGTTCGGCTTGGTTTTTTGCTGAACTCAGTGTGGGTGGGTTCTATCGTTTTGAATGTTTCTCACCTTGTGTGATTAGGTTGCTTAGGGTTTTGGAAATGCTGACACAGGATTAACGATATTGCGCAATCGACTTGAAGGAGTTTTGGACGGTGATTTGTTATGCGAGTGTTCAAGCCGGAAGGCCACGTCATCGTTTAGCGAAGTGACGCTCCATGCTTTTAATCCGCTATTTGTACGGGGACGCACAACGTTCGCAGTGCTGGTTCGACTGTTCGGGAATTACTAATTTCCTGCACTACCTCAGTGGGCACCCTTGCTTTGTGCTTCAGTGCACCTTGGTTGTTGAGGTGGCCTCTGCAAGGCTCGGAACCGGGGTTGGCTATTTTTTAGCAAACTTCGCGTATTGCAGGTTTTCAGGTTCTTTGGGGAAAAATATGCACAGTGCGAAAACCATGCTCGCGATACCCTTCTTTTTCCTCCGTTATTTCCATCTGTACCGTAGCTATTCGTTTCGCGACGTAACTCACTCATTTGTTTGCAGATGTCTTTGACCAGACATAC
>CAXGRW010000320.1:0-6297 GCA_964012125.1 uncultured Rhodopirellula sp. | reverse complement strand
CCAGGTACATGTACCTGGTTTAGAATTCACCGGAACCGCAAGGTGATCGAAACGTACGTTGGTATTCGGTCACCCGATTCAGTTACTTGTGCGGTTATTCCTTGATGACCGCATCACCACCGACTTTGATCGGAAATGGCTGGGTCAACAGTTGTCGATTAATCGACAGGACAACGACATGGTCGCCACCATCCAGCGGTAAGGTACCAAGTTTGGTAGTGGGTGTTGGTTTACCGTCGACCCACGCGCTGAGGCCATCGGAAGGGATGTCGATGTTTGCTACGCCTTCTCGTGGCATCGTAATTCCAAAGCGAACGAACGAGGTGTGTGGCAGGGTGCGGTGCTGTTTGAACTGGTCCAGTTCGGCAAGCGGCAGCGTG
This sequence comes from uncultured Rhodopirellula sp., assembly GCA_964012125.1. Taxonomy (GTDB): domain Bacteria; phylum Planctomycetota; class Planctomycetia; order Pirellulales; family Pirellulaceae; genus Rubripirellula. The sequence goes on along the minus strand of CAXGRW010000320.1, from coordinate 5,917 downwards.
CCATCAACCTTCGCAGTTTGTGGTCGCCAGGTCATGCTCGCGTCATCACTGGCGGCTGTGTCCATGCTGGTGCGGTTCATTCTGGCGCTGGCAGCATTGGTGAAGTTTAGGGTTTCCAGTGATCGAACAAGTGGTTCTGTCGAAACGGTGTAAGCAGGTTCTCGTCCCAGCGCCGACATGAATGTCAGTAGGTCGACAAGTTCTTGTTGAGGCAGGGAGTCGAGCAGACCCTCGGGCATCAGTGATTTCCCAGGCTTGGTCTGTTCGATTGCATCGAGGGCAATTTGAACTTCTTTGCCGTCAGCCAAACGCAGGCGAAGCCCGTCTCCGTTTTTACCCAGTGAAATCCCATTGATGATTTCGCCTTCGTCGGTCAGTACGGTCAGGGTTGTGAATCCCTCTTTGAGTTTTGCACTTGGGTCGAGTAGTGCTTCGACAATGTAATCAGGTTGGGAACTGCCCCCAAGGCTAATCAGGTTCGGGCCGACTAGCCCGCCAGCATTACCAATCGCATGACAGTTAATGCATTGAAGAGATTTTCGGCGGTAAATATCTTCGCCGCGGGTTGCTGATCCTTTGTTTTTCATCTCTGCAATCAGTGTCGTTTGCAGTTCAGGTGTCAGCTTCCACTTTGCCTGTTCAAGTTGTCCCGCCTTGCGTATCGCTTTTTCGAGGCTTGCCTGCCCTCCTGAAACTCGGACATCCCGCAGCAGGCTACGGGCAATGTCTGTTGGGAGTTCCGTGTTATCGATCGCTGCGGCTAGTACTGGGGGAAGATCCTTCCGTTTCAGCATGCTGACCACGATCGCAGATGCGGCATCGCCAGTTTCTTTTTCTTGCAGCAGTTTCAGGATCATCGGGATGGCTGCTCGAGGGCGTTTTGCAGCGATGGCACGTGTTGCTGCGATCCTTTTTCCGGCTTCTGGGGACTTTGACAGGATCGCGAGGGTTTTTCGTACCTCGGGCGAGTCGTAGGCTGCAAGTGTGTCGATGATCTTCTGTTGTGCAGGCCCAGTGGTCGTCGTCAAAGCTTCGAGCAGAGCTGACTCCAGTTCCTTGACTCTCCAGATGTTTGCGATCTTGGCAACCACTTGCAGGCGTGTGCCCTGGGGGTCGGGTGCTTTCTGGTTAAAGAAATTGATCAATGCTGGGCCAACGTTCGTCGGTACGGTCCGGTCTCGTTGAGTACGATCAAGAAGTGGTTTGACACGTGCCAGTGTGACTGCGGCAGGATCCCGTTTCACGATGGCACGGAAGCTTCTCCCGAGTTGATTCGCATCTCCGGCCACCGCGACGGCCGCCACCAGTTGGTCCATCGATTGCTGCGAGAGTTCGGGAGACTCGATAAGTTTCACTCCAATCTCGGCGGCTTTGGGGTTCGCGATCGCTGTGATAGCAGACGCGAGTTCTTTCAAGCTGCCCGTCCAGTCCTCTCGTGAAGCCAGTATGGACTCGTCGGCGTAGGTCGCGTCGAGGCTTCGGAGTGATTGCCAGATGGCGAAGTTGAGATTCGGGTCACCCGTTTGCTGCGATGCGAGAAGCACCGTGTTCAAGGCTTCCGGACTGACGCTTGCGTCGAGTTGCCCTGCGCAAACGACTGCTTCCAGAAGCAATCTTGGGTCATCTCGGTTCACAAGAATTCGTTTCAGTAGGCCAGCCAGTGGTAGCGACAGGGCAGACTTTGGTTTTTCAGGAGATTCGTTCAGGCGGCTTCGCCAAACACTTCGCAGCATGGTTCTCCAGACGGCCGGCTCAGCGGCGTCAAACATGCTAAGCATCGGATCGGTGACGGGCATGCCAAGGACCTCGTGGAACCAGAATAATTCCAAGGCTCGGTCGCCTGGATCTTTGGCAGTCCATGCTTGATAGGCTGCGAGAACCTTGGCTTGGTTCTGGTCTGCACGTTTCCACAATTCTTCTCGAGCGAACTGTCGGACTGGCAATGCTGGATCACGCAGGAGTTCCAGCAAGCTGTTGACGTCTTGGGCTGCGAAATCCGGCCATGGGTCGGGGGCACGTTCTGGAAACGAAACTCGCCAGACTCTTCCGTGGGTTCGGTCGCGTCTTTGGTCACGGAAGTCAACTTCACCGTGCTGGATGATGGGGTTGTACCAATCAGCGATGTACAGCGCGCCATCGGGACCCATGGCTGCATCGATGGGGCGAAACGCGACCCGTTGAGTGGTGATGATTTCCGGTTGTTGGCGGCTGATGTAGCTGCTTCCGTTGGGTTGGGTTGTGAACCTGCACACGCGATGGCTGCGGAAGTCGTTGGTCACAAAATCACCAACCCATGCCGGAGGAACATGAGTCCCTGACAGGATCTCGAGTCCGCAATGTTTGGGGCTGCCAGGATTCAGGCCATTGAGCCAGCGTTTCGCACCTGGCGAGGTCACAAATACGGAGTCAGGAAAGATGTAGTTGAGCCCCATGGAACCCGCGCCGTCTGTCGCAAATGATTCTCCGCTCGCATCGAAGACGTGACCCCACGAATTGACGAGCCCTTTGCTCACTACTTCCAACTGTCCTGTTGACGGTCGGTAACGCCAGATTCCTCCTCCATCAAGATGCCGTGTGCCATAGGGAGTAATCACATGACTGTGGATATAGATAGACTGATTGAAGTACAGGCATCCGTCGGGGCCAATTCGCAGCGTGTGTACGAGATGGTGAGTGTCTTCGGTTCCAAAGCCGCTCAGGACAACTCGTCTCTTGTCGGCCCGCCCATCGCCGTCAGTGTCTTGCAGGTAAAGAAGGCGTGTGCTGTCCACGACATACGCCGAGTGGGGGCTGTCAGGGGCAACGCCGGTAGGAATCAATAGGCCATCTGCAAAGACTGTGCGTTTGTCTGCAACGCCATCACCATCGGTGTCTCGTAGTACAATGATCTTGTCATTGGCCGTCTCTCCCGGCTTGATCTGCGGATACACCTCGCTGCTCGCGACCCAGAGACCGCCAGTGGAATCGAAATTCATCTGGATCGGCTTGCTGATGTCCGGGTCAGATGCAAAAAGATTAAGCGCCGCTGCGTCGTCAACTTGCATTGCTTCCAGTTCGGCAGCAGTGTCAGGCTCAGGGATGTCCGTCAGGTTTCGCTGTGCCTGCGTGTCGCAAGGGATCGCGGTTGCAAGGATCGTTAGGAATGTGACGAGGATAGAGGGCTGGCGTACCGACACGAGGCACCTTCGGGAAGTATGAAGAGGGGGAAGAGGATCCCATATAGTATACTGAATACATGCGAGAAACGCAGCGTGTGAGTTGGCTAATTTGACCCGAACATGCCTCGTGTTTACTCTTACAGAGAGGCGGTGCGCTCAGTGTCCGCCAAATGTTTGTACTCAGTGTGAAGGGAAGTTGGATGCGAGTCTTTGCAGCCACGAATGATGGTGCGGCTTACCGTTTGGGCCGGCGTTGTTGGGCAATTGTTTTATTCGTTTCGGTGATGATATTGTCACCGATTGCTTTTGCGCCAATCGCCTGTGCTCAGGATGATAAAGACGAGGAACCCAAGCTACGCACAGTTGAGTTGAAGACCAAGGATGGGATGCGACTGCGTGCGTTTTATTTGCCATCTAACAAAGGAAAGGCTGCAAAGACTGTTCTGCTTGTTCATGAGTGGAAGGGGCAGGCAAGCCCGTATGGCAAATTGGTTTCTGCTCTTCGCGACGCAGGTTGTGCTGTCCTCGTGCCCGACTATCGGGGGCATGGCGGAAGTCGCGAGCAGCTCACTAGCAAGGGCACAAAGGCCGAGATGGACACGTCAAAAATGTCAAAGCGTGACATTGAAAATATTGTCAAATATGACCTCGAGAAGGCAAAGAGCTTTCTCAAGGGTGAGAACGATAGTGAAAGTCTTAATCTCAACGCAATGGTTGTCATTGGAGTCGGTGAAGGTTGTGTGATGGCCGCCCATTGGGCTGCACGTGATTGGAAATGGCCAACCGTAGGTCGTATCAAACAAGGGCGGGACGTGAAGGGGTTGGTTTTCATTTCGCCAACCAAGCAAGCCAAGGGTGTTCCCATCGACCCGATATTCTCAGGCCGATCTGTGTTGGTGCAGTTGCCCATCATGGTGGTCTCAGGAACTGAAAGCCCGAACGCTGAAGATGCTGAGCGGATCGCCAATCGGATCGAAGCGTCCAAGAAAAAATTGCAGCGAGGAGGGGACGCCAAAGGATTTGAATACAAGCGTTACAACACCGCGCTGATGAATGCTTCGCTGGTAAAAGATATTCCCGCCGTGATACCAGCGATCACCAAGTTCATTGAGACAGAAGTTAAAGTGAGCGATACGCGGAATCCTTGGGTCAGCAGGCAGTAATCGAGCACGATGTGTTCAGGTTGCGTCCTGACTTCAAAGTGGTGCAGGTTTCCGAGCACGCAGGTCTGCTCACACGCCGGTCCCGTGCGTTTCAGTGCACGCGGGTCGACTAATTGGAAGCGCCGCCCTCTGGGTGAACCGCTCAGCCGCCGGTCCCGTTTTTCTAAAAACAACTTGGTCAAAGTTGATCACCCTCGCACTACAGCAAGGCTGCATGCTAAGCACTTAGCCTTGGCCTAGCTGGCTACGGGCGAAAACTGTTCTTGGAAGCGTTTGAATAGGTAGTGGCTGTCGTGTGGTCCGGAAGCTGCTTCAGGGTGATACTGCACCCCAAATGCCTGCTGTTCACGGTGGCGGATGCCAGCGATCGTGTCATCATTCAGATTGCGGTGCGTGACTTCGAGGCAATCCGGCAGAGAATTATCTTCCACAGCGAAGCCGTGGTTTTGGGTCGTGATTTCAACCTTGCCTGTTTCCAGGTCAAGAACTGGTTGGTTGACCCCCCGATGCCCAAATTTCAGCTTGAATGTCTTTGCCCCGCAGGCAAGGGAAAGTAGCTGATGCCCCAGGCAGATGCCAAAGATTGGGGTGCGGCCCAGCAACGACGCGATGGTCTCGTGCGCGTAAGTCAGTGGTTCGGGGTCGCCAGGGCCGTTGGAAAGAAAGATCCCGTCAGGTTCCAACGCTAGTATCTCATCCGCCGAGCTGGTTCCCGGGGCGATGGTGACGCGATTGCCCCGTGAGGCAAAGTGTCGGGGTATGTTCCATTTCATTCCGAAATCGACGCAGACGACATGCTTGCCCGTTTGCTCGCCGTCAGAACTGATTCCAATCTCCGTTTCGGTCCACTCGTCGAGCTTTTCTTCCCAAGAAACGATCTCTTTCGACATCACTTCCTGAACGAGGTCTCGTCCAACCAGACTTGGGGCCGCTTTCGCCTTGGCAATCAGGCTGGCATCATCCAAGTCGATAGTGGAAATGATTCCCCGCATTGCCCCCGCGGTGCGGATTTTTCGCACGAGTGCTCGGGTGTCAATTCCTGCGAGCCCGGGCAGGTTGTGTTGCTTGAGATATTCGCCCAAGTCACCTTCAGCACGGTAATTGCTGAAGATCCGACTTTCTTCGCGGACGATGAACCCCGAAAGCGAAGGTTTCGCATTCTCGACATCGACGGAGTTGACCCCGTAATTGCCGATTTCGGGATAAGTCATGGTCACGATCTGACCACGGTAGCTGGGGTCAGTCAGGATTTCCTGATAACCCGTCATGGCAGTGTTAAAAACGACCTCTCCAGTCACTTCACCGTCAGCACCAAATGAGTGACCGGGAAAGATTGAACCATCTTCAAGGGCAAGCTTCGCGGGACGCATGTCGATTCAGAATTCAGGAGGCTGGAGGAAACAGAATTCAAGCACAACTGCAGGGAGGATAGCAGAGTTTAAAAATTTCGCGAGGCCCTCATTGATCGATTCTGGAGGGATCAGCGAAATCGTGCCGTGGGCAGTCCAGCGAGCGTTTTTCGGTCTGCTCCCGCAGGGTGCTTACGGGGATTTTTCGGCGACACGCCGCGTCACCAACACCAAGAGCCAGCGTCCC
>CAXGRW010000319.1:0-6362 GCA_964012125.1 uncultured Rhodopirellula sp. | reverse complement strand
CAAAGAACATCGGAGGAAGGAAGAATGGGAGTGCGTGACTGTTGCCAGCGTCTCGATGAGAACCGATCACGCACCTCGAAACTGGAAGGTCACGCATTGTAAATCAACGACGCGACTGATGTGTTGACGTCCGCTCATTCTTTTCTGAATGAACCCACGGACGATTCGACACAGCACTGTAACGCCCAAAACGGCGAACGCCGTCACACGAATACAGCCAGACTCATCGCCAGCCCCCCCATCTAGCCATTGCCCACTTCATGCCGCGTGGCTGCTCAATACAACAGAATCGCCACGTCGCTGGCTAACACCGTAGTTGCCAACTGCGCCCAAACCGCTAATTCAACTGGTGAAAGCTCGCTCCGGATTTTCGCCTCACCGATCGCCAGCAGCCGCCCTGCATCATCGGGACTCTGTGTGTACCGCTCACGAAGCTGCTTGATGAGAATCGAACAGGCCTTCTGTTCTTTCCCCCCAGCATCACGGCACGTCAGCAACTGGAACAAGTAGTTGATCCGATCCGAATCTGTCTCCGCAGCCTCGACAACTCTCGCCGCCAAGCCACGTCCCATTTCGATCCGCTGTGTTTCGTTCAGCATCCCGAGTGATTGCAGAGGTGTATTGGTGCGTGATCGACGTACGCAACTTGATTCGCGATCAGGCGCGTCAAACAAGGTCATCATTGGATGTGGACTGGTCCGCTTCCAGTAAACGTAAAGGCTTCGCCGATACAGTGGTCTACCCTGATCCCGTACATAGTTCTTTGTGTTGCTTCCCGGATGGGCCAATGCCAACCACATACCGGCGGGCTGATAGGGCTTCACCCCTTCCCCCCCCATGTGACCATCAAGCAGGCCACTCGCCCACAACCCCATATCGCGAAGCATTTCTGCATCCAAGCGATAGCTGGACGCTCTTGCAAACATTCGATTTTCGGGATCATCAATATTTTTTCGCCATGCCGAAGACTGCCGAAACGCCTTGGTCATGACCATCGCTCGTAACATCTTTTTCAAGTCCCAGTCTGTCTCCTGAAAATCAACAGCCAGCCAATCAAGTAATTCAGGATGTGTCGGCTGTTCACCCTGCAGACCAAAATCCTCAGGAGTCCGCACCAAGCCATGACCAAACGTGCGCTGCCAAACGCGGTTGATGAATACTCTTGCCACAAGCGGATGTTCTGATGACGTCAACCAATTCGCGAGCCCCATTCGATTTTTCGGAGCATTGCTCGGAAGAGTACCCATCACAGTCAATGTTCCCGGCTCAACGGCGTCGCCGATCGGCAGATCGTATTCACCTCTTCTGAGCACAAACGTCTCTCGGGGTTTTGACAATTCCTTTGCCACAAGAGTTGTTGTAAATTTTGCTTGGGACTCGACCAAGTCCACTGCAAGCTGTTTCGCTTCATTATCCAAGCGAAACTCGAGCGGACTTGAATCGCTAGCCAACATCCGCAGTTGTTCGGCCTGCTGACAACCATCCCAGTCTTTTCCCTTGCCCAGTGAATCCCATAGGTTCTCCAACTGCACAAGCAGTTCGGAATTCCCCTCAAAACCACTGATCGCGACCGTCACAGTGTGCTTTCCCGCAGTCAACTGCAGCGGAACAACCGCGTTGGCTGCGGACGTCTTCTCGAAGGCGGGAACATTTTTTTGATCCAGCATGACGTGAGAGCCAGGGCCTCCACCCATGGTCAAATGGATTGTTTGTTCTTGCGGTACAGTGAGTTCAAAGCTAACGAAAACCTGCTGTTTCGCATTCGGAACCTTCCCACGAGCCGCACGCCCAACCAGCGAACCCGGAAAACCCTTCAGCTCGCCCCACCCCGCGTTTGCATCATCCTTGCCAGGAACCGAATCGTGCGTTCGCGGCAGAAGTTTCGTCACTTTCCAGTTACCGCTTTTCCAACCTACTCGGGCGCTCGCAAACTCAACCAAGGCCTTACGATCCTGTTCCGTCAATTTTGACGTTGCGATCAATTCATTTGCGTGTGCCTGCAATTCCTGCCAATGCTGCCAAGACGATTGGTCCTGAGGGACCTTCACTGTCGGCCCATATTCGTAAGCGTTGCGATCCATTGACGGCTCAGCCGTGTTATTAAAAAACGCGAGCAGTTGGTAATACTCAGATTGCGGGATCGGATCATATTTGTGCGTGTGGCATCTTGCACAAGTCAACGACATTCCCAGAAAGACAGTGCCCAACGTTTCAACTCGATCAAAGTTGTTTTTCATTTGGAATTCGTCAGGAATGGCGCCACCCTCCCCCGTGGTTGGGTTTAAACGCACGTACCCCGTTGCCACACGCTGCTCCAAACTGGGTTGGTCCAACAGGTCACCGGCCACCTGCCATGTAAAGAAATCATCGATGGGCAGATTCTGATTCATCGATCGCACGACCCAATCCCGGTACGGATAGATGCCTCGCTTGTTGTCGAGGTGCAGGCCATGGGTATCCCCATACCGAACAGCATCTAACCAGTAGCGTGCTTGATGCTCACCATATTTCGAATCGGCTAGCAATCGATCCACAAGAATCTCGTACGCTTCTTGGTTTGGACTGGCCAGGAACTCGTCACGTATTTCGGCCGAGGGGGGAAGACCGGTCAAAACAAGAGCCGCTCGGCGTGCGAGCACCTCAGGAGATGCCTCGGGGGCGAATTCCAACCCCTGTTTATTAAGAGGAGCACTAAGCAACGCATCAATCGCTGACGTTGCGTCATCAAACGCGACGTGCTTCTGTGGCTTCACAAACGCCCAGTGGCGAGCATACTTGCCACCTTCTTCAATCCATTGTTTCAAAACCTGCCGTTCTTCGTCTGTCAATTGCCTTTCTGCGTCCACCGGTGGCATCGGGTCATCATCAGAAAAGATACGAGCCAATAATTCGCTGTCTTTGAGTGCATCAGGATCAATTGCCCGATACCCACCTCGATCCGAAGTCGCTGCTGCAAAAGAGTCCAGCTTCAAGTCACTATCATCGTGGCTGTCAGGGCCGTGGCAGACGAAGCAATTGTCCGAAAGAATCGGCAATACTTCGCGAGCGAAATCGACCGTTGGTTCGGTCGGATCAGCCGCCTTTGCCGGCAGAGAGAAAAAGGCAGTTGAAAACACAAGCACGGGCAACAGCATCCTGCTGCAGTGAGAAATCGCCTGATATACGCGATCCGTCAGTTTGGTTGTCACGGCGGGACTGTCTTTGCTGGAGCTGAAAACGGGAAGCGGTCTGAGCGACTTAGCCCAAATTGTAACGCATAAAGCGTGCGATTCCGCCGACCCCATACTCACAGGAGGCATTTTTGCCGGCCTGAACGAGTCTGTCGTCCACACTGAGTTGTGTTCCCCTGCTCGCCCGCCCCACAGGCCCCGTGCTGGGAGCCCCAGAAATGGCAAATCTGAGCGAGTGGCCTGGACGGGTCTGCCCAATCGCTACGCCTTCACAACCACTCACCGGCAAGATTGCCACCCGCTGGGAAAAATTGGGTTTTAGCCCAATGACTTGCTCAGACTTGTCACCTAATATGGGAAATGTCAGCAGAATGATGCAGATGCTCAGTTTCTCAACACCTGCGTTTTGTGGTTACTGTTCCGCAAGGGTCTGCCCTGAAGTGTTTCAGATTCAGTTATCGACGGTGGTGGTGGTAACCCCCAGTTCCTGTACGCGACTACGGTTCCAAAATCGGAACCAAAGCGGCCGCATTCACGACACGTTCTCCAACTGCAGCGCGAAGAACTCTCCACCGCGTGAAACGGTCTGTGAGAGACACGATCGACCAATAAACAAATGAACAACAAATCTATGACCCAAACCGCCTCTGATTTGGTTAACCGCACCCACGCCGATAGCAATGCTGCGGACGGCTTGCGGTCAGTTCTCGACTACGCCGACGCTTTCGCTAGACGCCATTTAGGCCCAACGGACGCAGACATCGAGAGCATGCTGGGGTCACTCGGTTTTACCGATTTGGAAGAGCTTACCAACGCGACGATCCCCGAGGACATACAACTCGATCGCGAGCTGGATATTCCCAATCCGCGTGGAGAACACGAGTTCCTGAATGGTTTGGCGACCATCGCTTCGAAGAATAAGGTTTATCGCTCCTGCATCGGTATGGGCTATACGGGAACCGTGACCCCACCTGTAATTTTGCGTAACGTTCTGGAAAATCCTGGCTGGTATACGCAGTACACGCCGTATCAGGCGGAGATTGCTCAGGGTCGTTTGGAGGCCTTGCTGAATTTCCAAACGATGATCGCGGATTTGACCGCCCTGCCACTGGCAGGGGCGAGCTTACTTGATGAGGCTACCGCGGCAGCTGAAGCAATGACCATGTGCTGCGCCGTATCGGGGAACCGCAAGAAGGGTTTCTTTGCCAGCGACACCTGCCACCCCCAAACACTCGCCTTATTAAAAACGCGGGCTGATGGTTTGGGAATTGAGTTGTGCGTTGGCCCCACCAGTGAAATTGATTTTTCCTTCGGAGAAGGTGGGCTTTGTGGCCTGCTGCTTCAATACCCTACGACCGACGGCAGCATCAATGACTATTCCGCTTTGACGGAAGAGGCGAAGGAACACAAATGCATGACCGTTGTGGCGGCTGACCTGCTGTCGCTCACGCTGCTGAAACCTCCAGGAGAATGGGGAGCCGATGTATGTGTTGGCAGTGCCCAAAGGTTTGGCGTGCCGATGGGATTGGGTGGCCCACACGCTGCGTTCATCGCAACGGACCAAAAGCACGCCCGCAAACTACCCGGCCGCATCATCGGTGTCTCCAAAGACTCGCATGGGAACCCCGCTCTTCGCATGGCGATGCAGACACGCGAGCAGCATATCCGTCGCGACAAAGCAACCAGCAATATTTGCACCGCTCAAGCATTGCTGGCCATCATCAATTCGTTCTACGGCGTCTACCACGGTCCGAACGGTCTGGCAGCCATCGCCCAGCGGACTCAGGCCTACACATGCGCCTTGATTCGTGGACTGGCGCGTCTCGGCCACCATACTCTCAGTTCCGGCCCTGTGTTTGATACGCTGCGTATCCGGCTTGGCAAGGGACGCACCCATGCCGCCCGTCAGGTATCGGATGCCGCCCGAGAACGGGGGATTAACCTTCGCGAGTACGCCGACGGAACACTGGGGGTGACGCTTGATGAGACTGCGGACCGCAGCTTGATTGCTGATCTGCTGGCCGCATTCAATTTCGGACACTTTACCGGCTTTGATGTCGACCAACTTCTCGCCGAAGCGCAAGACGATGGCATGCTGGACTTGGACCAGTTTGAGCGTACCAGTTCCTTCATGACACACGAAGTATTCAACTCGTACCACAGCGAGACTGAATTACTGAGATACATCTTCCGATTGATGGGGCGTGATCTTTCACTAGCGCATTCCATGATCCCGCTTGGCTCGTGCACCATGAAGCTCAATGCAACCAGTGAGATGATTCCCGTCACCTGGCCAGAGTTTTCCAACATCCATCCCTTTGCCCCTGACACTCAGTGGCGAGGCTACACACAGATTTTCCGCGAGCTCGAGGCTTGGCTCTGTGAGGTTACCGGATTCGCGGCTGTCAGCTTACAACCAAACGCCGGGGCCCAAGGCGAGTACGCAGGGTTGCTGGTTATTCGGGCTTACCACGAACATGTGGCTCGCAAAGCAGGACGCGAAAACGCGCGCGACGTTTGCCTCATTCCCACGTCCGCACACGGCACCAATCCGGCGTCGGCAGTGATGGCGGGAATGAAGGTTGTCGCGATCAAGTGCGATGAACGCGGTGATATCGACATGGAAGACCTCCGCCAGAAGGCCTCGCACCACGCCGAACACCTCTCAGCACTAATGATCACGTACCCTTCAACGCACGGAGTATTTGAGTCCACCATTCGTGAAGTCTGTGACATCATTCATGACAACGGTGGACAGGTCTACATGGATGGAGCCAACATGAATGCTCAGGTGGGCCTGACCAGTCCCGGACGCTGCGGAGCAGACGTGTGCCATCTCAATCTCCATAAAACCTTCTGCATTCCCCACGGCGGCGGTGGCCCCGGAATGGGCCCCATCGGTGTCGCACCGCAACTGGTTCCATTCTTGCCAGCCCACCCCGTTGAACGCCCCGACACCGCCGGCGAGTTTGCCATCGGTCCAGTCTCGGCAGCTCCCTATGGAAGCCCTAGCATCCTTACCATCAGTTACGTCTACATCGGTCTGATGGGCGGTGTGGGACTGAAACAGGCAACTCAAGTCGCTATCCTCAACGCCAACTACATGGCCAAACGACTCGAGGTTGAATACGATATTCTGTACACCGATAGCCAAGGATATGTGGCTCATGAATTCATCGTTGACTGCCGTGG
>CAXGRW010000318.1:0-6377 GCA_964012125.1 uncultured Rhodopirellula sp. | reverse complement strand
ATATCCCGTTGCAGGTCGAGAATCGTTCGATGTACGTGAATGTGGTAGTGGGTAACAAAACAACACGGATGGTGGTCGATAGCGGTGCTTCACTCATTTGTTTGCCAGCCCGTATCGCGGCAGAATTGGGAGTCGTGATTCCCCCCAATGCACCGCAGATGGAATTGGTGGTTGCCAATGGTGACAGTATTGGTGCCCGCGGCGTGATTCTGCCGCGTGTTCGCATCGGTGAATTCGAGGTAGAGAACGTCGATGCAGCTATTCTTGATGCCGCCGCGAATTCCGCCGAACCGTTACTGGGAATGAGTTTTCTTGATCACTTCAAATTCGAGATCAATGCGGCCGATCGTAGTTTGAAAATGCTGCGAGTGAAGACGGAGTAGTCGCCGACCCGCCGTACGCGGTGAACTAAATCAGGTCTCGCAGTGACTTCAAAGCCAGCGGTTCTTTGGTTGCCATCGGTTCACCGTACTTGCGGTTGATCAAGCGGCCCCAGTTGGCTGCGTCATCGCGAACCCGATCGATCATCGTTGGTGGTTCTGTGGACCGACCTTCAACGAACTGACTTTGGTAGGCGAGCACCGATTCCAATTTTTGGTCCCAGTGGTCACTGATGTCGATGATCCAGGCAGGTTGCACCGCCAGGCGTAAATGGATGCAGAAGTAATAGTAGATCCGTTCAGGATGAAAACGCTCACCCGGCATCTCTGTCTTGCTTAGTTTAGCCCAGAAACGGGCTGCTTCAACCAACTGCGTCGCGGCAACGTGGTCTGGGTGAGCATCTTCCCAGTATGGGGCAAAGATCCAACGTGGTTGGAGAACGCGAAAGTAACTTGCAATCAGTTCGCGTGCTTCAAGAGTAGGCTCCAGTTTTCGGTTGGGCAAACCGGCGTTGCCCCGCCACGTAACACCAAGGGTCGCTGTAGCCTTGAGTGTTTCCTGTCGTCGCCTTGCTTCGCTACCGTGAGGGGTGGGCTCGCCACTGGTCAGGTCAAGAATTCCAACTCGCCAACCTTCAGCCACCATTTTTGCGATCGTTCCGCCCATGCCCAGTTCAGCATCGTCGGGGTGCGGTGCAACGACCAGGAAATCTAGCGAACGGTCGATGGTCAACTGACTTGGATGCTCAGTGTGAATGGTTGCGTTCACTTGATCCCCGAGCTCAGCTCCGTGTCTTGAGCAGATTTTCGACTGCTTCAACGGGGATGGGAATACCGCGCAGAGTACCTTCAAGAACGATGTTTTCTCCAACAACGCCTTGGAACGCTGCAACGATCATGCGACCACGTCGGTTCTTGATCATTTTGACCATCAGCACCAGTTTGTCACCGGGCGTGACCACCCCGCGAAAACGAACATCATCCAAGCCACCGAAACCGACAATTTCGGCGCCGAGCAGGTCGTTTTTCTGGGTGAAGTAGCTAGCGAGCTGCGCAACGGCTTCAAGCATGACAACGCCGGGCATCAAAGGCATGCCGGGCATGTGGCCACGAGCCCAAAACTCGTCGTCAGTGATTTCTTTGAGAGCAGCGCATGAGTCTGACTCGAGATCCTCATAAAGGATCGCGGTCAATTGCTCCATTTCAAAACGCTGCGGATTCTGAGCCCGAATGCCTTCGATGTCGGCGATCGGCTTATCGAAATCCAGCAATGCAGGGTCGATGATGAATTTGCTTTTATTCACCGTTACCCTCAGGTTTTCACCTTTTTACGTTTTGCTTTTCGAGCTTTGGCACTGGCGGGGCGCCGGCCATGGTTTGCTTTTTTAAGTTTATGTTGAGGCTTAGCCATCGATGCACTATCGGAAACAGGGGAAGACACCGCCATGTTGACGGTCGGAAACAGATCTTGATTGTCTACCGCGACGAGAACGTCGAACCAGGCCGACGTCCGCGGACGCAGCAAAATAGCAGGTTTTGTCCCCGGCGCGTAGGTACTTCTCGCGGCAAGCTTGAAGGTCACCAATCCAGGGGACGGGTTGTTTGGAAAGTTTGGGAATTTTCCGGTCGTGTCGGCTTTCGGAAATCAGGTGAAACGGGGGATTTGTGCCGTGGATTCCCCAAGGGCGCCTGCGGCCGGAGCCAAGAACACCAGAAAAAAATGGGTTAATATCGTCTTGGGGTGCCCAATCGCGAATGTTGCGAAGGCGTTTGCGGGCTGGACGGTACTGCTTGCCCACCCGGCGTGATTTGTTGCTCGGGCTGGGGATGAGCAGTTTGGTAGTTCCCCGCAGGCGAAAACTGGGGGACGGTGGTCGTCGGGTTGGGGTTAGCCCTCACACCCGCCGTTGAATTGAAATGACCAGCCTGACCCTGTGCCACCGAAGGACTCGCCTGCCCCAACCGTGTCGCTGGATCGAACACTACCGCTGGAGTTGCGGGATTCATCCCGTATTTACCGCTCAAACGGATCGATGGTGGAACCATCGGGATGGTCACCTGAGACAGCCCGGTATCACCGCGGCCTTGCCGTATCGCTTCGGCTTGAAGTTGCTGGTTTTGGTAGTAACCCTTGATCGCTTCGGTGGCCGTTTGTGGCAGAGCCGTAGGCTCGGGGCGGCTTGGCGACGATGCGATGTTTCCAATCGCGGTCAGGTTCGTGATTGGAGTTGTCGTTTCACGGGCCGGCTGTGTTGCGTTGTCGGCAATGCTTGGAGCAACACGTGCGGTGGGTGCATTCAAAGCCAGCTGATTCACTGCAGGTGATTGCAGGTTCATGCCAGGCTGTTGATTCTGTGCGGCCCGTACAACGCTCGAGTAGTTGTTTGTGGCTCCGCTTGACTGCCCACCTGCGAGGATCACGTTCCCTGAGGAGCTATTTTTCGGAGCGACGGTGTTGCGATCACCTCTGTCAACGTTGCTAACATTGGTGGCTAGCTGCCCGGAACCCGGTGGGGGCTGAGTCTTGGCATACTTGGTAACTTCACCACAACCTTCGGACACCCATGCGAGCCAGTACTGTTGCAATTCAGCAAGTGAGGCATAGCCATAATGCTGTCGGATATTCTCAGTCCATGAGGGGTTTCGCATGTAATCTTCGAGGAAGTTGATGAAGGTGCGAGGGCCTTGCTGGCTGATCAGGAAGCGACATACCGAATACCCTTGTGCGTACATCGGCAGCACATCGCTGGGATACTCTTTGAGCAGGAATAGCTGGTTCATGGCGATGCCTCGCCGAGATCTCAGGAACTCTTGAAGCTTGGCTTCGTGTTTTTTTCTTTCCGCTGCGTGTTCCACTGTCGTGCAGATTCCTTCGTCTGCCCAGCGAGGCAGAGGGCGACCGAAATAGGTTGCTAAAATCGTATGCGTGATTTCGTGGGGCAACACAGAGTCAAGGATTCGTTCGGGCGTTCCGATGACCTCCATTTGAAAGTCGCGAACGGGTGCAGGGTTGTACGTTGTCACACCTTGAGCAGCTAAGCTTGGTCCTGCCACGACGCGAATCGGGCACGGTCGAGGCCAGGCGGGCAGGGCCTTTCCCAGCCAGTGAATCGCTAAGTCGCGGCGATAACGCTCAGCCGCCTCGGCAACCGCTTCGGCAAGCTGTGGAGTGGGGGCCTGAATGATGAAATTCTGTGTACGCTTACTGGCTGCATCGGTAGTGCTGCAGCATGCGAGCAGAAGGCAACTTGCGATCCATCGCAATAAAAAACGTCGCTGACGACAAACGGCATCCATGCCGGCTCGCTCCCCTTGATTGAGTCGTGATGTTGAGTTGGCGACACGTCCTTGTGCGACATCCCAACTGAAATTCATGCCAAGAAAGCTGGGCGTTTCCGCTCGGCAACCTCTCAGTTTGAATCACTATCGCCGGAGTTTAGGCAAATTGCCTGATTCGCCGATAGGTTAATCTTGGGGGGTATGGTTGGCTGGGAGGTTTTGGTTTGGCTTGGGTGCTAGCATGCCCGCCAAGCGTGAAAATGGCTGCAAACTCCCTCCAGTTGCACACGACATTGCGGCAATTTGGTGGCGAAGCACTTTTGGCAATCCCGTTGTTTGGAATCCCCCTGCTGAGAATTTTTGTTCGCTTAGGAATTGAGCGACTTGAGCAGGGGGAAACTCAACGGCGGTGCTGCTGCAACTCGTCGCCCAATGTCAGTAGAAGTGGATTTGCAAGTGACTTTTTCAGACGGGTTTCCCCATGAGGCGAGCTCATTCACGTGGCAGGGTTTCAGGAATCGCGGGGACTTTCTAGCGGTGCTGCGTCCGAAGGAAATCTTTTGGCGGGTGCCGGTTGCCGGAGCATGCCCCGATTTCATTGGAACAGTTGTCCGAGGAACTTGGGCAGGTAGTCTCGCCAGACAGGCCAGCTGTGTCCACCTTGTGTTTCCTCGTATTGGTAGGGAATGGCAAGGCGGACGAGCTCACCAACAAACTTACGATTGCGTTCCAGTAGTGAGTCGTCGACTCCGCAGGCAATCCAGAGAAGTTTCCGATTGTCGTTTGCATCCGAAAGTGTCCCCTGAGCCAACTGGGGGTGTTGTTCTTTCAAAGTGCCCTCTGGTGCGGCAGCACTAAACGCGCCGACCCATTCGAACAGTTCTGGGTGTGACAGGCCTGCATGGATCGCCTGACCACCGCCCATCGATAATCCAACGACAGCCCGTTCAGCGGGTTGCTGGGTAACGTTGTAGTGTTGTGTGAGTAAAGGCAGCAGATCATTGACGATGTCAGCTGTCATGGCTCGATTATTGCGTGTGCCATAGTCTTTGGATTTTCTTTTTTCCTCAAGCGGAACGGGATGTCCATACGGCATGGCAACCAACATGGGCGCGATCTTTTTCTGGTGGATCAGATTATCGAGCATTTGATGTGCTCGCCCGACTTCAGTCCAAGCCGTCTGATCATCACCGTTCCCGTGAAGAAGAATGACAAGTGGATAGCCTTCAGCCGCCTTCAGGTCGTATTCTGGTGGCGTGTAGATTACGGCATTGCGGGGTTGGCCGGTGGTTGTTGATGAGTAGATGTGGTGATGCAGCGTGCCGTGTGGAACCGCTTGCTGTTGTGTCAGCGGCGCGACCTGTTCGGGCTTGGCTGGGACTTCCACCATGCTTGCGCAATTTAACCATTTCTTGATTACACGATTGCTGGGGTCGGTCACGCGGACGCCGTCAATATCGAAGGTGTATTCGTGGATGCCGGGTGTGAGGGGTTCGGTTTGATGTTCCCACGCACCGTCCTGGTTCAATTCCATTCGGCGGGTGCGATTGGCGACCCGCACGCGGACTTCACTGACATCCCTTCCTGTGATGCGAAAGGTGACGCTTTGGTCTTGGTTGACGACAGGCGAAATGACATCGCGATTACCGTTGGCGGGTGGGCGGCTGTTGCGTTGCACCTTTCGTTTGATCGCAGAGAAATCAAAGTCCTGCACATCGGACGGGAAGCGGTGTTGCATCAGCCACCATTCTTCGGTGAAGTTGGCTTTCTCGCCGGGGCGCAAGTTTTCTGCAGGGCCGATGGGTTCCACTTCAACCATGTCACCATCGGGGTACCAGACTGAGGCTGTCAGTGAAGCGAATTCGTTGTAAGCACGCTCGGGATAGGTGCGGTAGCGTTTTACAAATAGTTGGTCGGTGGGCGCGAGGTACGCAAGCCAACCGGCATGAGAATCAAATCCCAGTTTGGGAGATGCGGGCGGGCCCGTGACCACCACTGCTTCATTGGTAACTTGAATGTTCGGGTCGTCGGCATCAATGGTGATCGACTCACCATCCTGATACAGTACAAAGCCTTTCGGAAATCTGCCGCGGGGAGAACGGGGCACCACGGCGATGCCACCGCCAACTGCAAATGTCCTGCTCCAGTGGCACAGGCTCACTGGTTCGTTCGACTCGTTCGCGATGGTCTGTGTGCAGATGAGGTGTGAAGATTTTGCATCCAGTCGAAAATCCCGTGTCAGACGCACTCCGGACTCTTTGTCAAATTCACTGGTCAGTCGGGCGGAGCGATCTCCGGTCTGTTCTCCCTGCCATGGGCCCTGCCAAAGAATACGCCCTCGTTTGACCATCTTCTCTGGTCCGACGTCGAAACGGCCTGCATGCATCTTTCCACGTTTGTTTTCAGTTGTCTGTCTCCAGCCCTCTGAACCGGGTGGCAGATAAAGAACGTTCTTCCCGTCAATTGAGTATTCGAGGACACGACCCCCTGCCGCAGGACAGAGGACGACGCGGGTATTCGCATTTTTAAGTTCAATGCAATCGTCGTAGCCGAAGTAGTCCACGATTTTGACACCTGTGTATGCCGGATTTGGATCCGTTGAGTCTTGCCCGCTACTGATGTTGGAAATGGTCATGCAAATCAGAAACAGGGCCGTAAGTTGAATGGCGGAAAAAAGGTTCACGGGTTTGCGTTCCTAACAGGAAGAAGACAAAAGGT
>CAXGRW010000317.1:0-6408 GCA_964012125.1 uncultured Rhodopirellula sp. | reverse complement strand
TTCCTTTTCAGCATTTTCTTTGCCTGCACCTGTCGTATCAGCTTTTTGGGCGGGCTTTTCATCTGCTGAGGGGGCTGCAGCTTTTTTCTGTGGGGGCGACTCGGCTGCGAACGTGGTTGCAGGCAGATTGGCACTGAAAAACAGTGTTCCCAAGGTTAATGACGCAAACCGAACGTAATTTGAGTGGCCGATCAGCTTGAGAATCACGATGCATACCTTCATTGAAGAGTGGAGATGAATTGTCGTTTTTTGGGAGCAGCACAGGGTGCAAATCAAAGGTAAGGTTCAGGGACGGAAACTCGGAAGCGTGAAACGATACTTCATGAGAAACGTCTTTTTTCAGACCGCTTTCCCAGCTTATTCGATGGAGCGAGCCGACATGCGTCCCGTCACCAAGATAACCATTTTTGGGTTCCGTTTGGCAATCGTCGTGCTCGCTGCGTACTGGTTATGCATATTCGTAGGTACTCACTTGCCGAATATGGGCGAAATCGTTGATTTGCGTTTTGAAGTGAATGATAAGGTCAAGCACTTTTCTGCTTTTTTTCTGCTTGGTGGGCTGTTGTGTTACGTCACAAATTCCCCGCGTTGGCTCAAGCGTTTTGCCATCATTGGTGTGGTGGGCATGACCTATGCCGCTATCGATGAGATTACGCAGAATTTCATTCCGGGCCGATATCCAGATGTATTCGATTTCGTAGCTGATGCTGCGGGGTTATGGACCGCGATTGCAACTTACGTCGCAGCGAAGTACGTCTATCTGTGCTTCAGTAAGCAATCAGCAGAAGAGAATCTCGCCTGAGCATTCCCTCCTTCCGCGGGGACATTTTGTCGTCACGCTCATTAACACCCGAGCGATTCGCCCGCGTCAGCCTCGCGGAACAGTCTCAGGTGCGATTCGCTCGCGTCAGCCTTGATCTGGCTTCGGAAAGACGGTTCACCACTGTTTCACGATCGTTTCCCGTCATCGTCAGGTGTCCCATTTTTCGTGCCGGTTTGGCTTGCGTTTTACCGTACAAGTGCAGCTTAACACTTTGCTCGGCAAGTGCGGCGATCCAGTCTGGGGCTTCTCCATCAGACGTCCACAGGTCACCAAGCAAATTCGCCATCGCCGCGGTGGGTGTGCGTTGCTCAGTGCTTCCCAAGGGCAGGTTGCAAACCGCACGGACGTGCTGTTCGAATTGGCTCGTCTCGCAGCCTTCAATCGTAAGGTGGCCAGAGTTGTGAGGGCGAGGAGCGACTTCGTTGATCAGAATGTTTTCACCAGACACAAACAGCTCAACGCATAACAGGCCCACTACATCGAGGATTTCCGCTGCTGCGACGGCAACTCTAAGGGCTTCTTGTGAAAGGCTATTGGGCAAGTCAGCAGGGGCGACTGAAATGTCGAGAATATGGTTGGTGTGCGTGTTTTCGAAAATCGGAAAGGTTTCGCAACGTCCATCTGGGGTTCGAGCGACGATTACCGAAACTTCTTTTTCGAAGTGGATGCACTTTTCAGCAATCCATTCAGTTGCCGTTGACCACTGGACCTGCTTCACATCGCCTGCAGATTCAATCCGGTGTTGACCTTTGCCGTCATATCCACTGCGTGCAGTTTTGATGATCAGTGGCCAGCCTAGCTCATTCGCAGCAGTTTGCAGTGAGTCACTGTCGTGTACTTTTCGGAACGGGGTGACGGGTAGTCCGGCATCGTGAAACGTAGTTTTTTCGATCAGACGATCCTGTGCCGTTGCCAACACCGATGCGGAAGGATAGGTGGGGGCGAATTTTCGGCATCGTGCGATCGTCGTGGAGGGAATGTTTTCAAATTCCAGCGTGATCACATCACATTGCTCAGCGAATCGGTCGATGGCTGCCTGATCATTCAAATCACCGACAACGGTCTGGTCAGCAACTTGAGAAGCGGGCGAGTTTTCAGCATCGGTAAAGATAACAACTCTGTATCCCATGGCTGCAGCTGCGACGGCAAACATGCGTCCTAGCTGACCTCCACCGACCATCCCGATCGTTGAGCCGGGAAGTTGTGTATCGCAGATTAAAGGGGCCTTGGCGTTCATTGGTTGCGGTGATCTATCAGTTTGGATTTTGATAACGACTACGCATTGTTCACAGTTCGGCTGATTCCAGCACTGCATCAGTTTGCTGCTGGATCATTTGTTCAAGCCTGGATCGGAGTTCACCATCAGAGAGCGAGAGGATGCGTGCAGCCATGATTCCGGCATTTTTTGCTCCGGCAGTTCCAATTGACATCGTCGCAACCGGTATTCCTCCGGGCATTTGAACGATGGAAAGAAGTGAATCAAGGCCCTGCAATGCTCGGCTTTGTACCGGTACTCCGATCACGGGAAGCGTTGTTTCCGATGCAACCATGCCAGGAAGGTGTGCTGCACCGCCTGCCCCAGCAATAATGACCTGAATCCCGCGTTCCTCTGCTTTTTGAGCATAAGCGAACATGCGAGCCGGTGTACGGTGTGCTGACACGACCAATCGTTCGTTCGGAATTTTCAGGCTGTCAAGAACATCGGCAGCGTGCTTCATGGTTTCCCAGTCATTGCGACTGCCCATGATCACGCCGACTTGGGCGTTGGTAGAATCAAAATCGGTGCCGGACATCGTGGCCTCATGAGCGGGTTGGTGCGCGGTCTGTAGACTGCAAAATGGTAAGGTCAGCAGACTGTTTTGAGAAGATGACCAAACAGACTTCTTGGCCAAACTTGAGCCGACCCATGGCTGATGGGATCCGCATTGGAGGGCGAGATGGCTGTTCGCATGGCAGGGGCGATCAGTTGGGTGACGGTAGCCCTAGTAACAATCGTATGAGGAACGAGCGCTTTCGATCTTAGTCTTTGACAACTTGCAGGTCTGCAAAGGCGAGACGGAAACTTCGCTCTTCATCGTGGAAACGGACGCGGGCGATGCGTTTTGGGCCGCGGCCTGTGATCGAAACGATTGTGCCGTCACCATGGTCGGCATGCCTCACCACCATTCCCTCGCTGTAGGAACGCAGTGGGGTGGTGGGATTCGAAAGCAGGTCGGCTGCCGTCTTCAGGCTCGATGCTATCGAGACCGCAACGCTTTGCTGCTTCTTCCGCGAAGCGGCTTCGGCCAGATCATCCTCGGTGAGCTGTGTGGTTTCATCGGGAGCAACTTCCTGAGAATGGGTTGCAGTCTTGACGCCCTTTTTCTTGCTCGATTCGGGTGACGCTTCATCGGGAAGGTCCCATGACTCTGGATAACTCTCATCGAACGAATCATCACTGGCGTACGGATCCTCGTCAAACCAGTCCTGTTCCCTGGACGTTTCGACGCGTTTCATTTCCTCGAGAGGCAGTTCATTCAGGAATGGGCTGGGAATGACTGGGCGCACGTCGCCCCGCATGGCTCTTCGTTTGCAGCAACTCAGTTGCAGCCATTGCTTGGCTCGCGTGATCCCCACAAACAGAAGGCGTCGCTCCTCTTCCAGTTCAGCTTCACTTTCCTTGGATCGTTTGTGCGGAAGCATGTCATCTTCGACTCCGATGATGAACACGTGTGGGAATTCCAAGCCTTTGGCAGCGTGCAAGGTCATCAGTGTAACTCGCTCGTTGCTGCCATCGAATGCGTCGGTATCTGCGACCAATGCAACTTGTTCAAGAAATGCTTCAAGAGATCCGTCGTCGGGGTGCTGGCGATCAAACTCAACAGCAGCAGAAATCAGCTCATCAACATTGGCGAGTGAGTTACCATCTTGTTGATCAACGGATGTTTTTTCGAGATGCTTTTCGAATCCAATTTCTTCAACTAGAAACCTCAGCAGGTCTTCGAGTGGTGCCGTCGCTTTGATACTGAGGTTGTCATAAATCTTGATGAACTTCCGGACCATCGTTGCCGAGCGTTTTGCAAGGCCTTCAATGTGGTCTGCTTGTCGCGCAGATTCCAGCATTGTGATCCCATGTTTGTCGGCATGGTCACGGATGCGTTCGACGGTTTTTGCTCCGATTCCTCGAGTTGGCACGTTGATGATCCGCGTCAATGCGACGTCGTGATTCGGGTTGTTAATGAGGTGCAGGTAGGCCAGCAAATCCTTGATTTCCCGACGCTGGTAGAACTCCAGGCCGTTAACGATCTGATAGGGGATGCTGCGATTTCTAAATGCGTGTTCCAGTGATCGGGTCATCGCGTTCATTCGACAGAAGATTGCGAAGTCACTTGGCCGCAAACCCTGTGTCATGACAGCGTTGGAAATTTCATCAACGATGGAGTCGGCTTCCTGATAGCCGTCTTCGTAAAACCGGAGAATAACGGCCGCACCTTCGTCGTTCTCTGTGAATAGCTTCTTTGGCTTTCGACGCCGGTTGTGCCGAATTAATTGATCCGCGACTCTCAGAACATTCGGCGTGCTGCGGTAGTTCTGTTCCAGACGAACTGTTTTGACTTTCGGGTAATCCTTTTCGAAGTCCAGAATGTTGTTCAGGTCAGCACCTCTCCAGCCATAGATGGATTGGTCGGGGTCACCTGTGACAGCGAGATTGGGGGCGTCAATCGACAAGGCACGAACGATGGCATACTGCGCCAGGTTCGTGTCCTGGTACTCGTCTACCAGAATGTATTTGTACTTATGGTCAAGCTCGGAGCGGATTTCCGGATTTTCGCGGAGCAGTCTTGCGATGTGTAAAAGCAGGTCGTCGAAATCAACCGCGTTGGCCGTCAGTAACTGCTTCTGATAAACAGGATAGACACGTGCAGCAATTGCATCCCGTGGCTTGAGTGCGTGCCCCTCCATCATCTCAGGTGTAGTGAGACGATTTTTTGCATGGCTGATCGAAGACGCGATTTGGTCAGGCGAGGCATGGGTGGTGGAGACGCCGGCTGCCGCAATCGCACGTTTCATTGCCTGTTTGGAATCAGACGTGTCGTAGATGGAGTAGTTTTCGGAAAGACCGACCATGGTTGCATGGCGGCGAAGTAGCTGGGCGCAGAATCGGTGAAACGTTCCCATCCAGACCGGTTGCCCTGGCGCGAGTGCGTCGACCCGCGTTCGCATCTCATCAGCGGCTTTGTTGGTGAAGGTCAGCGCTGCGATTTGCCAAGGCCGCACCCCATTGTTGAGCATGTTGGCGATGCGGTGCGTCACGACACGTGTTTTGCCAGAACCAGGGCCAGCGAGAATCAGCATCGGTCCATCCAGATGGCCGACGGCTTCACGTTGCACTGAGGTCAGATCTCGGAAAATTGCATCCATTGCGTGCGTCTCGGATTGTCGTTTAGTCGCTAATTATTTCAGCTTCGAATTGTCCGGCACGGAAATTCCCGCGATTCTGATCTGCAGAACGAGGTGTTTGCCGTTTGCAGCCCTATCGGGAAATTGCCCGTTAACGAGTTTCTCGACAGCTAATTTCCGGGCCACGGCCGGTCTCTGCAGTCCATGGTCATAAATTTCAATTATCTTCGGCAAGATAGCGGAGTATCCAATATAGCGGATTGGCGTGAATTGTAACGCTGCAGCTAATCTGCTCAGCAAAGGTTGTTTCGTAGACGAACTGCCGGGTCGCCAAAGCACGCTTTTTAACCGGCCTGACTGGATGGGATTGTAGGAGGTCCCCGAGCTGTGAAATAGTCTGTTGGTCAGGTAGATCACTGGGGCGATTGCCAATTCGACCACTGACATGGGATACTCACGCACTTCAAGTAGATGCGAACGCGAGCGAAGGTTGGTTATGGCAGGTAAGAATGTGTTGGGAACGGAATTAGTCGTTTGTGGGACAGACCCAATGACTGGGTTCTATCGAGACGGTTGCTGTAATACCGGTGCACAGGATGCTGGTTTGCACGTCGTGTGCGTGGAGGTCACCGCTCAATTTCTTGAGTTCAGTAAGAGCCGCGGGAATGACCTGACGACCGCGAACGCGATGTACCAGTTTCCCGGATTGGTGCCAGGGGATCGGTGGTGCCTGTGTGCTGCAAGATGGAAGGAAGCGTACGATGCAGGTGTTGCTCCACCCGTAGATTTGGCTGCGTGTCACATGTCGACACTGGAGTTCGCATCGATCGAACAGTTGAAAGAGCATGCGATCGGTTCTTGATACGCAATCGCTGCTGCGGGCTAGGAAACACTGCTGAGTGAGTGAATCCTTGCGGGTGGGGGCATTGACGCTCGACGACCCTTCGACTTTTTTTATGTGTCCACATGCAGCTGTTCTGATCCGCTTGGCATTCGGGTCAGCCTGCTGTTTGGCGTTGTGGCTTCGCGGCTCATGCCGTTGTCCCAATTGCCGCTGTCCCATTTGCCGCAGTTCGTTTTACCGCTGTCCCTCCTTACCCCCGTGTAAGTGACCGTAGCACCTTTTTCGTTTGGCGCTTGAGGTAAGTGACAGGTTTTCGTTTCATCGCCAGTATCCCTCCTGGCGTTGAACTGATTCACACCTG
>CAXGRW010000316.1:0-6409 GCA_964012125.1 uncultured Rhodopirellula sp. | reverse complement strand
ATGTTGAGCCGTCCAGCGGTACTGGCCTGAACGATGCGACAAGCACCCCCGACAGTGCGACGGCGATGCCACCAAGTGCGACGGCAAGTAATGCTGGGACAGACAATGCTGGGACGGACAATGGAGGTACAGGGCAGTCGGTACCCAGTGATTTGTTGCCGCCCTCAGTGCTGGATCCACTAAGTAATCCAGATGCAGTTGCTTCGAATGCTGATCCGGAGGGGACTGCGTCAAATACTGAGAAAACAGATGGTCTTGATACCGCCCCCGGGATGCAGGAGTTGCCGCCCGAACTTGCTCAGTACACTCAGTTCCTGCTGGACGACGGTGCCCAGGCTAAACCGACTTTGCAAGCCCCACCGACCATGGAAGAGGTCAAACTGGAATCAGCTGCAGAGGAAGAGGATGAGGATCTGCGTATTCCAATCGTTCCTAAAGAACTCGATTTGAGAGCTGATCTTGCAATCCGGCTCGCGCTTGCGTCAGACGGATATCCCGCCAGTGATTTGATGTTGTTGGTTAGCCAGGTTACGGGGGTCCCGATTCAAATGGACTGGCCGTCATTTGATTTGGCCGGAGCAAATATTCAGCAGCAGGTGCCAACCACCAAGGATTGGCGTTCTGCCAGAGAATTGATTGATGAAGCTGCAGGTGTTTTGAATGCGGAAATTCGTGAGCAGCCAACTTTGTTATTGATGACGTTAAGGGATGATGTTTTTGATGAAGCTGTCAGTCGGCTCAAGTCCGTTGAGGACTTCGGTGCAGGCAGTGCCTCGGCGCAGGATTTTTTACAGGGATTTATAGCCGGAGAAAATGGTGATGCAAATCCCCGAGAAGTTAGCCAAGTGGCCTGCTTTGCAACGGAAGCATTGAGACGGATGAGAGGGATTGCACCCCAGATGGAGGAGTTGAGATTTAGGCGTTGGGCCCGCGAGATTAACGATTCACAGGCGGAATGGACGGTGCTGTCCGGGGGTAATTTTGGGCCGCAGTTGGATGCACCCATGAGCGTTGCCGGATTAATGCGTCGGACCGCGAAACGAAATCGCGCCACCTGCGTTTTTAATTGGCAGGATGCTGTTCGTCGTGGTGCTCCACCCGAGCATTTATTGCTGCCACACAATGAAGGGGATGCGGGAAACACCCTCAGGAACACACTTTCTCCCTTGGGGTTGGAAGTGCGACAAGTGGACTCAAAACATTGGTGGGTTGGTACGGAAGCTACCTATGACCGTCTGCCGATTTTTGTCTGGACACCACCTCTGGGCCAGGCACGAGCTGATTTTGTAGAGCGAATGAACAAAGTCATGGCAGGTTCATCTCCCCTTCAATATCGATTGGCAATTGATGACACGAGTGATCGTGCGTTGATGTTGTTGCCGAGATTCATTGTCCGCCAGTTACCCACCATCATTCCAGCAGTTGCTGCGAAGTGACAACTTGCGGGCTCTTACTTGAGTGTGAGCGTCTACATTGTGCTCACGGGACATTGCCTCATTTTCACTCTCTTGATTGACAATTTTTATGATTGTATTTCGTTTCTGCCTCCTCTGGTTTGGCCTGACTATCGTTCAAAGTGCGGTTTTGCATGGGCAGTCGACAGTGAATCTTGCTGAGCCTCCTGCAACGTTGGATGCGAAACCGATGCCCGTGAAGGTGGTTGATGCCTATCCCCGTCTGCGAGTTGATCGTCCGATTGTTCTGACTGGTGCGGGTGATGGCAGTGGACGGCTTTTCATTGCAGGACAACGAGGGAAGATTTTCTTCATTGATGCATCTGATCAAGATGTTGAGCAACCAACTTCGTTCGGCGATCTATCAAAACGCGTATCGTACAAAGACCGTGAGAATGAAGAAGGATTGCTGGGGCTGACATTTCATCCTCATTTCAAAACTAACGGCTATTTCTATGTTTACTACACAACTAGAGAGCAACCTCACACGTCCGTGATAAGCCGCTTCTCCGCAGTCGATGGAACAACGGTTGATTTGGCGAGTGAAATGAAATTACTCGAGATACAACAACCGTTTTGGAACCACAACGGAGGGACGATTGTGTTCGGTCCTGATGGTTACCTTTATGTGGCTCTGGGTGACGGAGGAAAAGCGAATGATCCTCTGGGTAGTGGCCAGGATGTCAGTACGCTGCTGGGGTCAGTCTTGCGAATCGACGTCGACAAAGCTTCTGGTGAAATCCCCTATGCCATACCGAGTGACAATCCACTGTTGGGGAAACCGAAGGCGCGTCCTGAGATTTATGCCTATGGCATCCGGAATATCTGGCGGATGGCATTCGATAAGAAGACAGGGGATTTGTGGGCAGCAGATGTGGGGCAGAACGAATGGGAAGAAGTTAATCTGATTCGTGCGGGTGGGAACTATGGTTGGAATCTGCGAGAGGCTGCTCATGCCTTTACGCTCGCAGGTGGCCCGGGTTCAGGTCCAAGTGTTGAACTGAGTGACCCCATTGCAGAGTATCCCCACACTGAAGCTTGGGGTAAGTCAATCACAGGCGGTGCTGTTTATCGAGGTAGCAAAACGCCGATTCTCGATGGATACTATCTGTACGGTGATTACATCAGCGGGCGACTGTGGGCTTTGAAATACGATCCCGCAAATGCTACTGTAACCGAAAATCGTCCAATTATCTGGGACAACCTGCCCGTGTTTACATTCGGTCAAACAGACGAGGGAGAAGTCTTGATGAGCACGATGTCAGGAGGGGGGCGCATCTTTCGATTCGCCCAATGAACCGCCAAGTGAACGTGGTATGTAGGTTGAATGACCGACGTACTACCAACACTTGTTGCATTCGTGATTCAATGTCAACTCGCGGCGTCGGTGGTGTGAATGGATAAGACTACTCAACCTGCAGCTTTGACTTCTTTGCTTATCGGAAGGCGGATGATGAAGGCTGTGCCTCGTCCCACGGTGCTTTCGACGCGGATTCGTCCGTGGTGACTATCGATAATCTCTTTGCAGGCAGCTAGGCCTAAGCCAGTGCCACCCTTGCCAGACTCATCAGGACCATCTTTGGTCGTATAGAACGCATCAAAGATGTGTGGCAATGCTTTGCGTGGAATACCAGATCCCGAATCACGTACCACCAATTCCACAAACTTACCATCGCTACTTGGGCTCAGGCGGATCAGGATGGTGCCCCCCTCTGTCATGGACTGTCGTCCATTGATAAGGAGGTTCAGCAGCACACGCTGAATCTGATTCCCACTAGCCACAACTTTGGGGGCATCGGGATCAAGTTGAGTCTCGATTGCGATTCGGTACTTTCGCATTTCCCGCTCCAGCAGCACCAGCGAATCAGTAATGATTGCCGCCAGATCTGTTGGTTCCATGCTCTCACTTCGATTCTTGGCTTGAGCAAGGATCGTTGCTGTAATTTTCGCTGCCCGCTCTGAAGCCTCCAGAATTTTGCTGAGTGCCTTATCGCGACTGGCGTCATCTCGATTCCTGATTCCAAGTCGTGCGTAGTTGATGATGGTCATCAACACGTTATTGAATTCGTGCGTCGCGGTGCTGGTTAATTCTCCGAGTGCTGCGAGTGCCTGAGCTTTTTTTAGTTCATTTTTCAGGTACTGAATTTGATGCTGTGGGTCGACGACTCCAGCGGCCATCGCCTGTGCGGGGACGGGACTGGCTGGCGAATGACTCGTGTTACTGGAATGCTGCGACTGCATGTTGACTTGGCCGGCCCGGAAAAATGAAATTTGACAACAGCACGTACTCGCCCTGTCCCTGACCTGATCTATCGTCGAAGCCGGTGCATTTGCTACAGACGGAAAGATCGATCCCGCACAGTTTGCCACTTCGGTGTCTGACCTCGGCGGGTGGGTAATTTGTTTCGCTTGCAGTGGCTGCGCTGCTTGGCCCGCCAAACCACAGGACCCCCGATGATTGCAAAGGGAAAATTTGCCGCCGTTGGATCGCAAAAGCCCGATTTGGCCACAGATAACGTGGTTTCAAGGCTGAGGCAACGCCTTCATGATGCCCGAGCAACGGGTTTCAAGGTCCGCATGGAAGTGCTTGATGACGAGCAGGCCTCGTGGTGTGTCATTTCAGGAGTACTCACCCTGTTCGTTGATTTGTCACAAACGGCATCCGAGCAACTTCAACAAGTCGAAGAAACCCTGAGTGCGTTTGAAGGTTGCACAACTCGGGGGCTCAGTCATTCCCAAGATATTGGGAAACGTGCGGCGTGAAACAGGTAGCCTCTACCAATTGATCAGTCATTATGGCCACAATGGGGTCTCGTGTTTTATTCACTCTGGTCGTGTGAGGCGTCTGTAGCGTGTTTTTTAATCGAATGTCCTTCTCTGCTGCAGCTGCCTTCTGCTATCGATTTGGTACCGGCTTGCATGCAGGTGCAGATATTCTCGTTTTGTTGGAAAGTGAAAGCAGGATTGGCTCGGCTCGACAGCAAGCTGCGGTCAAGCAACTGATCGTCGGAGTGAAGCAGGGTGAGCAATTGCATGTGCTCATGGGTAACGACAAATTTTTCCCTGTGTTGATGACGACCATGGTGAGGGTCGGGGAATTAACTGGCAAGCTGGAATACCTGCTTTCCTTACTCAGCGAGCATTACCAACGACAGCAACAATTGCGCCGGGGATTCTTGGGCGCTATCGCCTATCCCGCCTTCATGCTGACGGCCGGAATTGGCATTATCTCTTTGTTGATTTATCTGATGGGGATTCTCACACCACCCAGTGGTGGTCAAATGACTGATCTGCTCGGGTGGGGACTGCGCGGGGGAACGGGCGTTTTAATCTTCTGGGGATATTTGCTGCTCTTCTTTGGGATCCTTGGAGGTGCAGTTTTTGGTTTCTTCCGAAACGTTGCTGGGGTGCAGAACATCGTGCCATTGATCTATATGGTTCCCAAGCTTGGGCAGTCGATTCAGACGATCACAATCGCGCGATTTTGTAGAGCATTGTCAATCGCGTTGGGAGCAGGACTTGAGCCAACAGCATCAATTGCATTAGCACTTGATGCAACCGATAGCGACTACTACCGTGCCGCTCGGGATGATACGGAACAGTCGATTTTGGAGGGAGCGACTCTTTCTACCGCTTTAGATCGGACCAGGATTTTTCCTGATGATTTTATTGGTAAGATCGAGATCGCAGAACATTCAGGAACAGACTCCGAGTCCATTGCCTTTCTTGCTGCTGAGTATGACGAACGCGCACAACGGGCAATGAAGGTCATTTCCCGAACAATCTCAGCGGTGATTTTAGTTTCGGTAGCATTTCTTTTGCTTTACACGATCTTCCGAATTATGTCAGTCGTATTCGGTTTCTATGAACAAGCGTTCGAGCCCATTTGAAAAGTGCTGGTACTACTGTAGTGCATCTGCATCGAACCACTTCGATAAGGTTTTTAGCCTTGGGATCGAATCTTGCCACGCGTCATGCAACAAACTTTCGTAGCATGACAGATAGATAAATTTATCAAGTTATGATTCAGTTGTTTCCCAAGTAGACACTCATGCACCAGTGTGCTCATCATCACCCGCCACGTCAGTCTTATGGATGGGCGTTTGCTACCGGCGTCATTTTGAATCTTGTTTTTGTCGGCGTTGAAGCTTTCTTTGGATGGTACACCGGATCACTCGCCTTGCTGGCCGACGCGGGTCATAACTTGAGCGATGTGCTTGGTTTGTTGGTTGCTTGGGGGGGGTATGCACTGGCCAAATTGCCACCCAGTCCAAAACGTACCTATGGTTGGCGTGGTTCAACAATCTTGGGTGCTGTATTCAACGGATTGCTGTTGCTTGTCGCTGTGGGTGGAATCGCATGGGAAGCACTTGGACGTTTGTCAGAGCCAACGCAGGTGCCTGCTGGGATGGTGATTGCTGTGGCGACGGTGGGTGTGCTCATCAACACTGGTACAGCATTACTTTTTGTCCGAGGACGCAAAACTGATCTCAATATTCGTGGTGCTTATCTGCATATGGCTGCCGACGCATTGTTGTCACTCGGTGTCGTGTTCGCCGGTTTTGTGATCATGTGGACGCAATGGTCGTGGGTTGATCCAGTTTCAAGCCTCGTGATTGCCGCTGTTATTTTTATTGGTACTTGGGGCCTGCTCAAAGACTCCGTTCATCTGGCACTGCAGGCTGTGCCACCCGATATCGATTTTGACGAAGTGCATGACGCGTTGGCGGAATTGCCCAATGTGACTGAGGTGCATGATCTCCATGTGTGGGCGGTGAGTACGACTGAAGTTGCCATGACGGCGCACTTGGTACGGCCGAATTTGGAAAACGACGACCAGTTACTTAAAGATGCTAGCGCCATGTTGCATTCACAATTCAATATCGATCACACTACGATTCAGATTGAAAGATCGGTCAGCGATGCGGATTGTGGACAAGCTGAAGAAGGAACGC
>CAXGRW010000315.1:0-6414 GCA_964012125.1 uncultured Rhodopirellula sp. | reverse complement strand
CATATCGAACGCTTTGATGGCTTGATGCATGCCATGGTGTATCAGCCACCTGAAGATCGACTGGCAACGCTCTCAGCAGAGTGGGCGTCCAAGTTGTCGATTCCTACTTTGAGCGTGCCCTTTGATGCAGGTTCTTAAACTTGGATTGCTGTGAATCCGAGGAGGAAATCACTGTGAATCCGAGCGAGGCAAGGTTCCACGTGCTCCATTTCAGCGTTGACTTGTCGAATCACTGACCATTCGCTCACCGGGCCCGTTTGATTGACACCTCATAACTACCGCGGTTGTCGTTCATCTTTCCGCATTCGTCATTGATGCGAAATAGTAGCCAGCTGTAATCGGGGACACTGACCATTGCCTGATCCTCTACTCCCTGAATCTCGAGTGGTTCGATCCGCTTTGCTTGGGGATCATTGGAATTGGGCAACAGACAGAATTGCAATTGTCCCAGCGGTCGGCCACGGTGGTACTGAAAGGTGATCCCCGGAGGTTGGCTAGTCCACGGCTTGGGTTGATTCGCAAGAGTGATCTCGCCTTCAGCGGAGATGCTGATTTTAGCACCGCGCGGAATGCGAACCCCGCATGACTGCCAGCCTTGATCTGGCCGGACTTGAAGTTTGAGGTCGCTACCGTTCCAGACCGGATCCTTTGCCGACAGTTTTACCTGTTCCCTGTTCCAGTCAAAACCGTAGTTCAGATCGTGGCAAGCCAAACGCCAGCGGGCGGCCAAAATTGGCCATTGCTTCGCGAGCTTTGATTGCAGCTCGCGATTGAATGCCGGCCCCGTTTCGTTGCCTCGTTGTGCTGCAGTCACAAAAGCCGACCGGTACTCGGGGTAACTACTCAGAATCATGCAAGCAGCCCAGCTCCAACTGTAGGTGGCGACATCGCCGGTCAAATTCGGCTGATAACCCAGCACTGCGTTGATACTGGGGACCTCGCTGCTCTTTGTTGCCTGCCCCATGCGTTTGAATCGACCCCAATACGGAGCATCTTCTCGACTTAGGGGAATCTGATTGATTTTGATCTCCGGCCCAGACCCATGGTGGGTCGCCAGCAGTTCCGCAGATCCTTCTTGGAACCAGGTCGGTCCAGCACCATTGAACAAGTGGTACGCCAGTGAATGGACACCTTCATGCAGTAGCAAGTGTCGTGTGTAATATTCGCTCTGTTGTGCCAGGACCCAAACTTGATTACCCATCGCATAGCCGAAGGGAAAATTGGGAACGGTCGCCGGAATCAGGCCACGTTGGTTAAAATCGGCTTTATTGCGGATCACACAGGCTTTCACTTTAAAATCAGCGATTGCGTTTGTGTCCAGATTCCAGAATTGAATCCATTGGGGTACCGCGGCATCAAAAGAAGCCACCAGACTTTCGGCCTCTTCTGCGGAAGCGATATCCGTGGTCAAGTGAATGTAGCGGCCGCCCCGCACCAAAAGCTCATCGGCCCTCAAGGGGGCGGTAAGTAAGGCGAAGAAACATCCCACACCGAAGATTAACTGTGATTGAAACATTCTTCTATTCTACATCTATTTTTCGTTTTGCTGTCAGGGTAAGACTGCTTGGCTGGGTCGGGCTTGCCTCGTGTCTGGGACTGGCCAGCGGGTGTGTGTCACGTGCTGAGAGCGATGTTGTCGTTTATTCGGCACTGGATGAGGAATTTGCGTTTCCCATTCTCAATGCATTTGAACGATCCACGGATCATGAGACAGGTGTCATTCCCAAATTTGACGTTGAATCAACCAAGACAGTGGGGCTGGTTAATCGCATCATTGCCGAGCAGGATAAGCCTGTTTGTGATTTGTTCTGGAACAATGAGATCATGCATACCGTGCGTCTCCAGAAACTGGGGCTTTTGCAAACCTTGAACTGGGACCTACCCTTGGGTTACCCAACTGACATGGTCGCTCGCGATGGAACTTGGTGCGGGTTCGCTGCTCGCGCACGAGTGTTGTTGATCAATACGAAGCTGATCCCGGATCCAGCAGATTACCCCACCTCGGTTGCAGATCTTTCAGATCCCAAGTGGGAAAATAAATGCGCGATGGCTCGCCCGTTGTTTGGGACGACGGCGACGCATTTTGCCGTTCTGCGAGAACTGCAGGGTCGCGAGGCTACGCTAAGCCAAATGCAGGACATTCAAAAAAATGCGGTGATTTTGTCAGGCAACAAACAAGTTGCCCAAGCGGTTGCCTCGGGACGCGTCGCATGGGGATTGACGGATACAGACGACGCGATCATCGAAAAAGATAGTGGTGAGCCAGTTGCAATCGTCTTTCCTGATCAAGCCCCAGATCAAGCAGGAGCCTTGAGAATCCCAAACACAATCGCTGTGCTCAAGAATGCTCCTCATGCAGTGGCTGCTGCGAAACTCGCTGATTATCTCATCAGTCCGCAAACTGAGGATCGGCTGGCGATGGGCAATAGCAGCCAATTGCCGGTGCATCGGGGTAGCAAATTTCCACCGCGTGTGCTGCCCAGCGACCCGGTGCGTTGGATGCGAGTTGACTTTGAGTCAGCTGCCGAGGGTTGGGATGAGTGGTCAAAGGAAGTTCAGGAAATGTTCCGCGACTAATTCAACTCAACCTTTCATGCGTGAATGCGTGCAGCCAGTGCCGGATCGCAAGTTCGCATTGTAGCCCCCGCTTAGGGCTGCGAATTCAAGCTGATTCCAACGAGGTCGAGTGGACCGTTTCACCATTGAGCCGGTAATTTCGGCCGCGTTGGCTTGCCAGCTTTTGCAAATGAGGGCGTCGGATCATTTGGATGCTGGTTTTGGTCCCAGGACATTCGGAAGCCGATTCTGTAGTATCAGGATGGGTCCCGAAGGCCCGAAGACGACGCATCAGAGCACCTGAAAGTGGGCGTGGTGTGCTCTCTGCGCGGGCGGCGACAACCGACTTGTCTTCGCTCATTCGCAGTAAACGTCTCATATCTTCTATCCGTACGGTGGCGTCCGTTTCCTGAATGAAAACGAGTTCGCCGGTTGATCGTTCAAGTCCGGTTTGACCGGCGGCTTCAAGCCCCCGAGGACGACCGTGGCGAACAATCCGTACTTGTGGATAACGGGCCTTCAACTCACTCAGGACTTCGGGCGTGGAGTCCTTGCTTCCATCGTCAACCACGATCACTTCCGTGGCTCCCCGTGTCAGATCTGACATTGCTTCCAGAATTTGAACCACGCGGGATTCAATGTGATGTTCACCATCTCGGACGGGCAGGACAACAGATATTCGAGGGGATGGCGAGGACATCTGTGGATTCCGATGGAGGCTGCGTCTTCAGGAGCGACGCCGAGCATCTTTGGGCTGACGATACCCTTATGCTTCGACCATCGATCGCTGATTGCTTGACTCACCAAATGAAAGGTCGCGATTTGCCCGTCGTTCCGCCGCTAACGAATGCACCTATAATCGCGGGCGAGATATGCTGAGTAACGCGGGTTTTGAACCAGCCCTCCTATTTCAGTCGTGCCCTCAGATGGGGGTGAACTGATAATGACGGCTAAGTCCGCTCTTCGAGTTGTCTCCACCCGAAAATTCATTGTTCCAATCATTTCCTCTGCAGTAGGTAAAGCACTGTGACCAACATTCCTGATTTCCAAAAAGGCGTACCATTCGATGGGACTAGCGGTTTGTTGCCTGCGATTGCCCAAGATAGTGTCACCGGACGCATCCTGATGATGGCTTGGATGGATCAGCAGGCGTGGCAGGAGACACTGTCGTCAGGTGCTGCCGTTTATTTCAGTCGAAGCCGCGGGAAACTGTGGCGAAAGGGTGAAACGAGTGGGCACCGACAGCGGGTGACCGAAATTCGAGTCGATTGTGATGCAGATTCCATTCTGCTGCAGGTCGAACAGACCGGTGCTGCCTGCCATGAGGGTTACGCCAGTTGTTTTTTTCGAAGCATTGATGAGGGTGGTGCTGCCAATATTACTGAGGACAGATTAGTCGACCCCGAAAAGGTTTACGGAACTAAAAAATGAAAACTGTTGCGGATGCACAACGCATCATTTCGTTGCTGCCCGGAGCTACCGAATGGGTTTGCCAGTTGGGACTCGCGGACCGCCTGGTCGCCATCTCGCATGAATGCGATTTTCCAGACGCAATCCGCGCACTGCCACGAGTCACTCGGTCGAAAATCGATTCCACGCAGTCCAGTCGTGAGATCGACAACGCTGTCAAAGCATTGAGCGATACAAAGACATCCCTGTATGAACTTGATCAGGGCAGGGTGCGTTCTCTGAAACCTGATTTGATTCTGACCCAGACACTCTGCAATGTTTGTGCCGTCAATGAACGCGACGTGTTGGGGTGTATCGATGATCTCGAGCAACAGTGTGAGATCCTGGACTTGCCCGGGACAAGTTTGACAGAAGTATTGGATGATTCGTCAGCGATCTGGAAAGCGACTGGGCGATCTGAGTCCGGAATCCGGGCGAGGAAGGCGATTGATGAACGCATCGACCGTGTTCGTCAGACTGTTGAAAAACGATATGCCAGAAATCAGGTGTCGCGACCAAAAGTTACCCTCTTGGAATGGCTGGATCCCCTTTACTGCTCAGGGCACTGGACGCCCCAGTTGATTGATTGGGCTGGTGGATTCGATCCGATCGGTCAGACGAGCCAACCATCACGTGTATTGTCTCTGGAAAAAATTGCGAGTGTGAATCCTGATATCCTGCTTGTCGCGTGTTGTGGGATGAGTGAACAACGCACCAGGGGTGAATGGGATGCGGTTACCTCGGGAAAACATGCAGCTGACAATTTATGGCTCAATTTGGATGCTGTTTGCAACCAGCATGTTTATCACTTTGATGGATCGGCTCTGTTTAACCGACCAGGGCCACGATTGATTGACGCATTAGAAGCGGTGACAAAAATTGTTGAAGATTGGCATGCAGCCCAAGTTTAAAATCAAGGCCAACGCGTTCGCGAACTTGTCTTCGCAGAATCAAGTAGAATCAAACCGTTTCTGCGGTACCTCCCCTTGCTCAGAGTGCCTCAGAATACCATCTTTTCAAATTGTCCCCTTAACACCATCACCTGATCGAGCCGGTTTAGCCGTTGCTTGATCGCGAAACTGACTTTCGGAGAATCACATGAGCGCTGAGGCCAAACTGCAAGAATTGGGTATCGAGTTGCCAACCGCACCCAAGCCAATGGGGGTTTATAAACCGATCGTTGTATCCGGTGGCATGGCTTACCTTTCTGGTCACGGACCACTGCTGCCCACCGGCAAATTGATCACCGGCCGCCTTGGGCTGGATATGGACGTGGAAGCTGGCTACGAAGCTGCACGCGTGACCGGACTGGGAATGCTGTCGACGCTCCAGGGACACTTGGGAAGTCTCGACAAAGTGAAACGTCTCGTGAAATTGTTGGGTCTGGTTCGCAGTACAGACTCCTTTGATCAACAACCTGCCGTGATCAACGGTTGCAGTGAGCTGTTTCGCGATGTCTTCGGTGAAGATGCAGGGGTCGCCGCTCGTAGCGCTCTCGGAACCAACGCATTACCAGGGACGATTGCTGTCGAAATCGAAGCAATCTTTGAAGTCGATGCCTGAGGCTGACCGGCGCTGAATCTTTGAAACGAAAGTTTGAACTTCAGTTCGCCTTGCGCCACAGTCGAACATCGTTGGGCCCGCAGAACAGCATCAACAGTGCACCGAATGCTGCGTAGCGATCAAAGACGAACTCGTGAAAGTCGTCCTCGCCGGGCCATGGGTATGAGTAGACCAACGCAAAATCATCCAGATCCAATCCGATTGTTTGGTAGCCATCCGCCACGTCATGGCTCAGGCTGGGAAGCATCGGATCGTCAGAAAGTTGGGCTGCACCGGGTGGCAAAAAGTTGCCCTCGACTAATTCCACGCTAACATTCCATGTCTGGATCGTTTTGCGACCCATTGCTAGCAAATCAGGTTCAGCTTCGATTCCGAAGGAATTGAGGCCGAGGTCAGCGGCGATGGCACTGACGATGGAGAAGCCGCTTCCCCATTCGAGAAAACGTTGCCCCAAACGGGGTTGGAACTGCAAGGTCCAGTTCAGGCATTGGTAGACTAAGTGATAGTCAGCGGCAACGAATTGTTCGATTTGCGGCCGATCCCAGCGGTCCTGAAATGCTTCAATTTCGCCGCGAGCGGACGTGATTCGGGCAGCCAGTTCGTCGGGAATCGGCGTCGAGTCGACTGATGATGGAATTTGGATTCGAGTAAGCACGGCATGCGTTGGGGTGTCGGTTGACCAGACTTGTCAAAGGTATGTGAATCATCCTGAGTGATGGACAGTAAAACGATTTCACCACCGAGTGTCGAGGACGTCACAGTCGAAGATTGTGAAGCGGTGCTGATTTGTTTGAGCACGCGACGTTTCGTGGTCGCTCGTCCCGGTGAGCCTCGTGATTTGTGGCC
>CAXGRW010000314.1:0-6451 GCA_964012125.1 uncultured Rhodopirellula sp. | reverse complement strand
CTCGTAGGGCGTTGGTGACTGCGGGCTGATAACGCCGGCCGCGTCTGGGCTGCCG
Organism: uncultured Rhodopirellula sp.; assembly: GCA_964012125.1. GTDB lineage: Bacteria > Planctomycetota > Planctomycetia > Pirellulales > Pirellulaceae > Rubripirellula. Next base: position 6,396 of record CAXGRW010000314.1, on the reverse strand, counting down.
GTTCTGGGCTGCCGGTTCCTGGTTACTGCTGTTGGGAGCTATTTGGTGAGCTGTCGAATGCGATGAACGCCAAGAGTTCATCATTAAGATTTCTGGTCCTTGCTGCCAACTTGATTCTCGATCTGTTTGCTTTGTGCCACTGACAGGTTTCATCGCGCGGTTGGACTTGCTGCCTCATGCTCCGCTCAGGAATTCAAACTGAGTCGAAAGAACTTGCCGTGAAAGCCGAAGTGCTTGAACTGCGGTCTCGATGAAACGCGGTACCGCTCGATTGCGGGTGTTTTGGCTTTGCCGTTTCTATCGGCAAGTAAAAACCAGTCAACTGGCGTCCCGGCATTCACCGGGACGCAGTAAAGACTCCTGCAATGCTTAGCCCGCTTTGGAGCTAAGCTTTTTGGCAACGCTTTCGAGCAAGGCTTTGCTCTTACGAATGCCTTCCATTTCGCCGAGCTTTCCACCTTCATATTCGATGCCCACGTAGCCGTGGTAGTGATATTTTTCGCAGACGATGCGCATCATTTTTTCGTAGTCGGTGTGGGTCTCGTTTCCGTTCTCGTCAAAGTCATGAGTTTTTGCGCTAACGGCTTTCGCAAACGGCATCAATTCAGCAACACCCTTATAGCGATCATAGATTTCGGGGTTTTTGCCGCGCTTGATATAAAAGTTGCCAAAGTCAGGCAGCGTGCCACAATTTTCCATTCCCACCATGGTGATCACGCCTGCTAGCCAAGCTCCGTTGCTGCTCAGGCCGCCATGATTTTCGACAATGACATTAAGGCCGTGTGGTTTGGCGTACTCGCTTAAGCGTCGCAGGCCATCAGCAGCCAGTTTTTGTTGTTCTTCGTAGCTACCGCTGCTGCCAGCATTGACTCGAATGGAGTGACAACCCAGAGATTTTGCGGCATCGACCCACTGGTAGTGGTTTTCAACAGCCTGCTTGCGTTCCTGATCTGAAGCCGCACCGAGTCGTCCTTCACCATCAACCATGATCAGCAAGCTCTTGACTCCCTCGTCGTCACAACGTTGTTTCAGTTCGGCAAGGTACTTGTCGTCTTTCGCCTTGTCTTTAAAGAACTGATTGACGTACTCCACCGCGTCGATCCCAAATTCCTGTTTTGTGACTCGTGGAAAATCAAGATTGGTCAGCTGTTTGGACTTGTCGCGAAGTGTTCGATGCAGAGACCACTCAGCGAGGGAGATTTTGAAAGGAGCATCGCCCTCATGGTGATCCGCGAATGAAAGTGTGGGCAAGGCCGCGGAAGCAGCAACCGAAGCGGCGGTCGCCGTTAAAAACTGACGTCGAAACATTAGTAAAGCATTTCCTGAAGTAGAGTTGCGAATGACGTGACATGCAGGCAACGAGGGTCGGGAAGCATGCCAGCTTTGCATTGTAACTCGTTGCACGCCGAGGGGGACAGAAGACTGCAGAGAGTGTTTGAGTTGTGAGGCGATTCCGCGATACATGGTGATCCACGGCATACGCTGTATCGCCGGGGTGCCAGTGAATCTGTAAGGCATGCCGTTCGCGGGGGTGGCTTCAAAGGCACGCAGCATGGGTGCACGGCGAAACGATTCCACCACGTGTCAGGAAATTTAGTACTTTGTCATAGCACCGCTTTTCCCGCACGCTGATCAGTCTTTGCTTGGGTCTTTCGGTTTTGTTGTGCCCGGTTTCTGTGGCTCAGTGTTTGAGTTCGGGGCAGGTGTATTTGAGTTCGGGGCAGGTGTATTTGAGTTCGGGGCAGGGGTATTTGAGTTCGGGGTAGGGGTATTTGAGTTCGGGGTAGGGGTATTTGAGTTCGGGGCAGAGTTCGGTTTTGCAAGACGACTGATCAGGAGACCTGTGAGAAAGATGGTGACGGTTCCGACAACGATAGTCAGATTGGCGTGCAGTGGATTGCGAAGCATTTCTGGCAGGGCATCATTTTTAGGCGATAATGTCATCCAGCCAATCGCAATGACACCAACCACGATTGCGATCAAGCCGCTGACTGCGTTGGCGTGTCGCGTCATGATTCCCAGTAGGAACAGTCCCAGCATTCCACCGGAAAAGACACCTTGCAGAAGCCACCACGCATCTAAAATGCTTTTTTGACCAATCAGCAGAAGTGCGGTCATGGTCCCGATGAACCCGATGGCAATCGTTGCAATTCTGAGGACGTACATTGCCTCTCGTTCCGTGACCTCGGGTTTGCAATAGCGTTGGTACAAGTCTTTCAGGATGACGGTAGCAGAAGAGTTGAGTGACGTATCAATGCTGCTCATGGCTGCAGCAAAAATGGCAGCGATCAGCAAGCCCGCAAGGCCCGGTGGCAGTTTTGTTGCGATGAAATGGGGCAGTACCCGATCGCCAATGTCGGCTGCCTGTAACGTTGTAACGTCTACTGAATCTTGGGTTGCTACGGTTTGTCGTACATCGTCGAGCAAACTTGGTTGCGTTTCATAATACGAGAAGAGTGCTGCACCGATAAAAAAGAACAGTAACGAAATCGGCACATACATGAACGCTCCAAGCCAAACCGCTCGTTTTGCTTCCTGCTCACTGGAAGCAGTGTGGTAGCGCTGTACAAAACTCTGGTCGATTCCAAAATTCGTGAGGTTGATGAATAGGCCAAACAGCAGCATCACCCATACCGTGCTCTGTGTGGGGTCGATGTCCCAACTGCCTAGTTCCATTTTTCCAGCATTCTTCGCAATCGTCCAAGCTTGGGTGGGGCCCTCTGGCATGCTGAAAATCAACATCCCGAAAATGAGAAGTGCTCCCCCCATCAAGACGATGGATTGGACAACATCGGTCCAAATCACTGCCTCGATACCACCTAGCAGGGTGTACAGCGTGACCAGCAAGCCTGTTGCGATGATGATGGTGGTGACGTCCCAGTCCGTCAGTGCATGGAGACCAATCGCTACTCCGAACATGATGGTTCCAACCCGAGCGAGCTGGGTGAAGAGGTAACACAACATGGCGTACGTCCGCGCCCACAAGCCAAAACGGTCTTCCAAGTGCTGGTAGGCAGATATTTGTCCGCTTTTGCGATAGAAAGGAACGAAGTACTTGGCTGCGATCCAAACGGCTAGTGGTAACGAAAGTGTGAACAAATAGCCGTTGAAGTTTCCACCGTATGCCTTTCCGGGATTGCCCAGGAAAGTATTGCTGCTCAGGTAGGTACCGAAGATCGACATGCCGACGGCCCAGCCCGGTAGTGAGCCACCAGCCGCCATGAACTCATTTGATGTGCCACTCTTGCGGACAAACCAGCAGCCAAAGGCAATCACCACGACTACGTAAGTCACCAGAACAATTAAATCGGGGGTCGCTAATGTGATGGTTGGATCTCCCGTTTGTGTTGGAGATTGAAGTGAATGTGGCAGAGAGAGCGGCCGGTTGGTGTATCCATCTTTTAATACAGCAAGTAAGGTCGAATCGGTTGGCCGTGGTTCGGATCCGCCATTCTATCTCTGTGGTTGTATTGTTGACCCTTGGTCACACAACAACAAGTTTGCGAGCTAAACTGTGTGTCCTCCTGCGGCTTCGTGTTGAACGTGCTTCAGTTCCACCCTTACCCTGAATTGCCTGATCAAATCATGAAGAAGATATTGAAAATGTTGTTACTGATGTGTTGTTTTGTATTGCCAGTTGCAGTGTGGGCTGATGCACCCAAAGTCGTCTTCAAAGAGAACTTTGAGAAAGGTACTGACCGCTGGGAAATTCTGGATCCTGAAAGTTGGCAGCTGAAAAAATCGAACAGTGGATCAGCGATCGAAATTACTTCGAGAGGCAGCAAGTATAAGCCACCTGTCCGAAGTCCGGGGCACGTCGCGTTGATCAAGGACTTGAAGGTCGGCAGCTTTGACATCACGTTCAAGGTTCGTAGTACCAAGGATACCGGGAATCATCGTGATTGTTGCGTGTTCTTTGGCTATCAGGATGATCAGCATTTTTATTATGTGCACCTCGGGGCAAAACCTGATCCCCACAGTGGGCAGATCATGATCGTTAAAGAGGCACCCCGTCTCGCGCTCACGAAGAATGAAAAATTGACCCCATGGGATGATGCTTGGCATACCGTGAAAGTCAGTCGAAATCTCGCTGACGGCACAATCAAAGTCTACTTCGATGACATGAACAAGCCTCATATGGAAGTAGTTGACCGTAATTTCGGTGCCGGGCGAGTGGGGATCGGGTCATTTGATGACCTGAATGCTTTCGATGATATTGTGATTCGTGAAAACTGAAAGTCTGGTAGATGCTGGATGGTTTGTTAATCACGATTCCCAGGCTCGTTCGATCCAATTGACTCGTGGCGTTCGGGTTGTGATTGGATCGGTGCAACATTGGACAACAACTTTACCGGTTATCAGTCGGTCCAGCGTGGGGCGAAGGCCCTTCCCACGCCGCCAATAAAAGTGAGCACACGCAGTGATGGATTCTACGTCAATCGAAAAAGCCTGTCGGTTTTGTCCCCGGTGTGGCACAGAAGCAGAAACTGAGAATCAAGGTCGTGTGCCATTTCGTTGCACGCAATGCGGGTTTGCTAACTTCTTTGGACCCGTTGCGGCTGTGGGTGGATTGGTTACAAACGAGCAAGGTGAGTTACTCCTGGTGCGACGGGCCCGAGAGCCTGAAAAAGGAAAGTGGGGATTGCCGGGGGGGTTCGTGGATCGGAACGAAACCATCGAGCAGGCTCTGTGTAGAGAAGTGCTCGAGGAAACGAATTTGTGCGTCAGCGAAGCAACTTATCTGACCTCTTTTCCGAATCTCTACGACTACGCTGGTGCCGTCTCGCCTGTGATTGACCTGTTCTATCTCTGTTGCGTGGTCGATCAGGCAGTGATTCAGCTTTTGGATGGTGAGTTGGACAGTTTTTTGTGGGTGAAGCCGACCGAAAAGCACCTTTCTGAAATGGCATTTCCATCGAATCGGCGAGCAATCGAGCAGTGGTTGAGCGGCGTCTGATGCATTGAGCGGTATTTTTCGTGTTCGACTTACCGATTCGGACGGCGGGAGCGGCAGCCAGCTCAAGCTTTTCTTTGTTTTTTCCGCTGCGATCGTTGCGTAAAGTCAGCCTGACGGTTAGAACTGACCTTGTTGCGATTGGTTCTCAATAACGCTAGCTGTCTCCGGAGTTGCTTTGATGACCCGTTTTGCCGTCCGTTCCGCGTTCACGCTGGTTGAACTTCTCGTTGTCATTGCCATCATCGGAATTCTCGTTGGCTTGTTGTTGCCCGCCGTACAGGCCGCCCGAGGGGCTGCCAGGCGAATGAGCTGCCAGAACAATGTCAAGCAGGTCATCCTCGCTTGTCACAACTACGAGTCGGCAATGAAGCAGCTTCCGCCAGCTTGGACCAAGCCCGCTTTGAGTGGAGATGGCTGGTCGGCTCAGGCAAGGATTTTGCCGTTTGTGGAAGCGATTTCACTCGCAGAGGCGATTGATTTTTCCGGTGGCTACAAGGCCTCCAGAATTCGTGTCGATGGTGTCGATCGGCCCATCGCAAGTTACCGGGTACCGACTTATCTGTGTCCGAGTGAAACGAACGACCGCTTGCGAACTGGAGCGAACGGCGAGGCGATTCATTACCCAATCAACTACGCCTACTCGGCTGGACAATGGTTTGTGTACGACTCCGAGAACCGGAATGGCCAAAACGTGGGCGAGGGTATGTTTACGGCCGGCCGCGGAAGAAAGTTCCGAGATTGCTTGGATGGCTTGGCGAATACGCTGGCTTTCGCTGAGGTGAAAGCTTGGAATCCTTACATTCGCGATTCTGCGATCGCTGGGAATATGGCAACGCCGAGCATCGAAAGTCAAATTTGCGGATACGGAGGATCTCTGAAAACCCAGACCGGACACACTGAGTGGGTCGACGGCAGGATTCATCAGTCAGGTTTTACGACGACATTCACGCCCAATAAGAAAATCATTTGTCTCAACAATCTGGGTAACGATTACGACGTTGATTTTACGAATTTCCGCGAAGGAAAGAGTGCGACAAGTCCTGTGCCTCGAACTTATGCTGCGGTGACGTCTCGCAGTTATCATACCGGTGGTGTCACCGTCGCCCTCTTGGATGGTTCTGTGCGTTTCGTCACCGATTCAATCGACCGCGATCTGTGGCAAGGGATGTCGACTCGGAACGGGCGTGAGGTGCTTGCGGTTCCCGAGTGATGTCGATCATGCACGGCCCCAAGAGGTGGCCGCCCCAAGCGGTAACCGCCTCGAGAGGTAGCCGCTGATTCGCGTGCAAGTCTTGCGGCACTGGATGCCTGCGCCGGCTCGCGTAATGAAACGGCATCGATAATGAAACGGTATCGACGCCAAACGGTGTTCCTGCTGAATCGAACTCGGTTGAGTAGGCATGATCCATTTTGGCATGATCCACGGGTTGCAGTGCTAC
>CAXGRW010000313.1:0-6462 GCA_964012125.1 uncultured Rhodopirellula sp. | reverse complement strand
CGCTCCTTCAAGCGTACGGATCAGCAACCGACTCCCATCTTTATTGAATTGAACGAAAGCTGGGTTCCCCCCAACATCAATCTGCAAATCAAGCTCACCCTCTTTTTCCAAATTCCAGATTCGCACAACACCATCGTTTGATCCGGTCACGATCTTTGAGCCGTCAGGACTGAAAGTCGAATTATTAACACCTGAACCATGTCGAAAGGCGCGAGTCACATGACTGTTTTTTACGTTCCAGATTTTGACCTTTGTATCCCGCGCGTCGCCTCCTGCCACGACTTGGCTGCTGTCTGGACTAAAGCTTGCTCGATAGACGACGCCATCGAACTGCATTGGCAGCTTTCTAGCCGAACGCGGTCTTGCTGACCAGCGATTCAACAACCCAATGTGCAAGCGTTGCACACCGGAAACACTTATCGATGTCATTTCGCGGGAAACAAACTCAGCCCGATCCTGCAATTGCATAAAACCACTGGCAAATCCCCCACGGGATGCCCGCAGTGGCAACATCAACGTTTCACCGGTCCGCGTACTGAAGACTCGCACCGACATATCACCGACGTTGAACGTAACAACTTTTTCACCATCCTTTGTAATTTTGAAGGATGGCTGAAATGGGTGTTCAATGGGGGCCGTCACAAGCGTTCCCGAAAAAACATCCCAGATCCGAAGCGTACTGTCTTCGTGTACGGTCACCAAACGGCCGCCATCAGCTGTGAATTCAGCAAGATTCACAGGCGAATCATCAAAATCAAAACGATGAATTTCCCCACCCGACTCGAGGTCGAATACTCGCAACTGATGACCTTCGTGACTGACCACGCCAACGATCCAACGTCGAAGAAGATCCTCAGATTCTTCAAAACCCAGGAACCGGAAACCTGCAAGTGACTCTTTTGACTGAACTCCAAACTCATCCTGGGTAATCGATGTCACGACTTCGGCTGTTTCGAGATCAATCACTCGGAGCATTCCCTGCTCGACTGTGCGTCCTGCCACAACCAGCAATGGTTTTTCGGGATGAAATGCAACTTTTCTAACAGGAAAATCAAAGGTCAACTTTTGAAAATCCAGGCCGTCCGATGCAAGGGTTTCGTTGGCATCGGCTGATTCGATTGGCCTTACGCGAGCCAAGGCAATGGATTGTTCGATCCGTGAACTAAGAAACAGCCACTTGGAATCAGGGCTCATCCCCATGTCGGAAACAGCCATACCATGGGACACATCGATTGCCACTGGCTTCCCATCCTTAGCACTCCAAACCGAACAGGTTTTGTCCGCGAAGATCGCGGTGACATAACGATGATCAGGACTCCACGAATATCCACCTGCGTTAAGAGGAGCCTTTGATTGTCGTGGAAGCTCAATCGGCTTTCCGCTAACCGCATCCCAGAACATCAGCTGCCGTGTCTGTGGGTCATCCAACAAAACCCGTTCCTGCCCTTCGATTTTGGACAAAACCCCATACGGCTTATTGAATCGATTCGACACCCGCATGATAGGCGTATCTTGCAAGCCAGTTTCAGTATTGAGGCCGACAATACTGCCACCTTCTCCTGGCAGGGCAACGTAAATTCTTTTACCGTTTTCGGTAAACGTCGGCCAATCAACTTGATTCCCCTCGTTCATGGGTGCGATCTTTTCGCCTGAACGGGCATTCCAGAGCGAACCATTCAATGCATCACCGAGCGTCCATATCACTCGACGTTCTTCATCGGCTCCCCAATAACGAAACGGTTTTTCCTGCTCAATCGTACGTGTTTTTTCGATGGGGAAATTCTGTTCCGATAGAAGCGACAGGATTTGTGCTGCTGCCTGCCAATAGCTTGGCTCAGTTCGTAAAGACCGAGCGAGGTACGCTAGCGCGAGGTCATTTTTCCCACCTGCAATCTGCTCGTGTGCTGTAACAAACTGCGAACGGGTGAGCGTGTCATTCAGTTCAACAGCCGCGTGTACGGCATCTTCCTTTGCCTGCTGCGCGAGCGTTTGCAATCGCACTGCTTTGTCAGCATTCTCTTCGGCCTGAAGTTTTGAAGCCTCAGCGGCGATGGCGTTTTTCTCAGCCAAAGCCCTTTGCCGCTTCGATTCTTTCTGCGCGACCAATGCAAACACAAAAGCGATGAGAGCGACAACGGCGACAGCCGCAACACCCGTCGAAAGAATACGCAAACGGCGGGCTGCCCGCTGCTGCAAGGTAGCTCGCTGCGCTTCAGCAGCCGCCAATGCCTGCGCCTGCTCAAGTTCGCGTTGACGGGCGGCTTCCAGTTCACGTTCCGCTTCGTGTGCCGATTCCTCACTTTGCTCTAGAAACGACATTGCCTGATCAAAACCGGGGGCATATCGCACAGCCCAGTTTGAAGTTGGACTGGTGGCATCTCGCCATGCCAGTGCGATTTGCAAATCAGGATCGCGATACAATCCCGCTTTCCCCTGCCGATGCAACTCAGCAGTCTCAGATAATCTGCGATAAATCCGAGCTGACTGTGCCTCGGTATCAACCCACTCTTCGAGCCGACGCCACACACGCATCAAGCTCTCATGGGAAATATCAATCACAGTTTCAGGCGTCAGCGGTACATCGCTGGGTGGCATCAAAAACGTGACCCCAGGATGCCGAAACGCCTCGACAACGGTCTCTACCTGATCCAGCTCAGCCCCTGCAATCTGGGTCAGAAGATCTAAGCGGGTTGGTCTCCGAATACCGCGATTATCAACACCACGTTCGGTGATTGCTTTGAAAACAGCTTCGGCCACATGCTGATGAGGTTCACTCAAGCCCGCAAAGACTTCATCGGCATGCCTCGACAAAGCTTCTTCCATCCCGCCCACGTCGAGATAGTGCTTTAACTCAAGGGCTTCACCGGCAGACTCATCCGAACGCCAATGATCGAATGTCCGCATCAACGCGTGCTGCAGAACGGGCAACTGATCCTGCTCGCTGCCCAGACTGTTCAAAAGTTCCTGCACCAGCGAGAACGAAATTTGCCCGCCCCCAACCTTAATCGGCCCCTCAATGCAGGAGCGAATCTGGTCGCGTGTCAGGCGTGGAATCAAATACTCTCCTTCATTCACTGCCTCAGTAAGTCCGCGGAACTCGGTGCAATCGCCGAGGTAGTCCGATCTCATCGTGATGATCACAAAGATGGGCACATCTCGCTGTGCACCGGCCTCCAGCAGCAGATTGACAAAGCTGACTGCCTGTTCTTCATTCGTCGCGCCACTGCGTTGAAATCGAAAGATCTCTTCGAACTGGTCAATTAGCACCAGAACGTTGGTGCCGGATTCGATTTCCGACTGTCGAATTGCTTCAACAAGACCAAGTCCGCTGTGATTGAGTGTAGCCAGCAACTCACCGATCACCTTGGGATCTTCAGGATCTTCGAGAGATGCCTCCGCAACGGCCTCAGCCAAATGCTGCAGTGGTGCCCCGCCGGGTCGCAACACCAACGTTTCCCAATCTGACCCCACTTCCTTCATCATGCCGCCCTGCAACTCGGGAAGCAGACCTGCACGCACTAGCGACGACTTTCCACTTCCTGAGGTTCCGGTCACGGCGAGGAACCGCTGCTTGCGCAGCAGGGTAACCAACTCGGCAACCTGCTGTTCGCGTCCAAAAAACAGGTAGTCCTCTTCTTGATTGAAGGGTCTCAGACCTGGAAACGGATTAAAAATATTCAACTTCGGATCAGGCATAAATTCATATGCGTCGGCATGGTGACCAACGTCCACTGTGCTTGCTGTTTACGATTGCCGACTGGCCTTGATTGCACCCACAAATTCCTCCAGTACAGATCCATCAAACGGTTCAGATCCCTGAATTACCTGCGCAGTGTGACTGCGGAACCGTTCTTTCCGGCGATCAATGGGTGGTGCGATGTAGACGGCCTGAAGCGAAATGTCACTAGTGCGACCGTACCCCCGTGCCTTCATCAGATTTCGCACCTTGATGTCGACCCATGAATGACGTGCTGCCCCGTAATAAATCAGAACAGCATCAGCATCAACCAGATTCTCGCGGTGTGTTTCAGCTGCTTCCTCTTCCTCGGCTCCAAATGCCGGCAACGAGATTTCCATTCCTTGATCAAACAGAAAATCCTCTAACACCTCGACGGCTTCCTCATCACGCTCGTCGCAGATCAGATAAACCCGCAGGGGATGCTCACCAGCGTCATCCGCCGATGTGTCATTCGCCTTGAGAGCCTTGGGTTTAAGGCGGTCGAGCACATATTCTTTCAGCCCAGACAATTGCCCCTGAATAATTTCAGCACCAGCGTATAAATCTGGAGCCGTCTTGAGCCCCTGCAGAAAATCCTGCTGCCTCTCGTCTACGATCTCCATGTCACGCGGAATCCACACGACGCGATCCAAATCACCCGCCTGTGTTTTTTCTGCCGCAAGACGATTTTGGATCGCAACCAACGACTCACTCTCGCCCTCGGGCACGATCCCGTAAGACTTGCCCACAGGATGAATCGACAGTGAGCTCTCACTCAAATAATCCGTGACCTGCGGCAACAGCTCATCGCCTACCATCGATAGCGGCTGCGACGGCACGACCTTATGCCCCCGTCCGATTAATTCCCTGCGAATCTTTTCGGCTTCGCCAGCCAAGTCGGATGTTGTTTGCGCCAAGTAGATCGTCTTGGTATCACCATCAGTAACGACAGACTGCGTTAACGCTCCGGACCTCTGCTTCAGCGTCTTGATCACCGGCCACAATTCCTGGCAGACATCATAGACCCGGGAATAATACTTCTGGTTGGCTTCTGCCCCAAACCGCTCATCGAACTCACTAACCCGACTGGAATCGGGATCTTCTTCAAAGAATGAATAGTCCAACAAACCGTTGAGCCGCGACCTCAACGATGCCGGCATTTCAGATTCAGCTACCGGTGTTTTCACCACCTTCAAAAATCGACTTCGAGAATCGATCACCGGTCCACCGGAACTAATCGACTGAGATGCAAAATGTTCCATGAACTGGTGAGCCGACATGGTCTGCAAAAAAGCTGGCGACAACACACAGACGACCGCATCCAACTTTTCCAAGGCGGGAAGAATTACGTCCCAGCCCTCGTCACTACTCGGCAACTTTGTAAGTTTTGTGACACGCAAATCCTGACCTGATAATTGCTGCAGACGAACTTGCATGTGCTCAGTCAGCTTGGTGACCCAACCATCCGTTCCTGGAGTAATCGGATGGTCATCGACCTCTGCCGCAAGAATCACCACGTCACTGTCGCGAATCATATCGGCTGACGAGGAAATCGAAGTCCCATCAGCCGCTACCTCCATGGTTTGATCCAAACCAGCTCTTACCGCAGGAGCAGTGAAAGCAGGCACCGACCCCGACAACGTAGCGGCCTGCAGTGGTTGCAAGTCCTGCAAAAACGCTGTCGGATCCGGATAGCGATCATCGGGATTTTTGGCGAGACATTTCTGCAACAGCAAATCAATCTCAGACGCATCTTCTACCCCTTGCTCAGCAAGTGGTGGCACTTCTTGATTTAGGATGCGATCAAAAACGTCACCCAGTGACGCGCCAGAGAAGGGCGTCGTGCCAGCCAACATTTCGTACAACACAATCCCAAGACTGAACAAGTCAGACCGATGATCCACAGGCCTTCCGCGAACCTGCTCAGGGCTCATGTACTTGGGCGTTCCCAGTACCGACCCTGCAGCCGTCATCGAAGTATCAGCCGTAACGGGTTTCGCCAAGCCAAAGTCGGTCAACTTGGGGACACCGTCCTGAGTCAACAAAACATTCGCTGGCTTGATGTCTCGGTGAATAATGTTGGCGTTATGTGCCGCGACCAAAGCTGAGCAAAGCTGACCCGCCAATGAAATCGCCTCAGCTTTCCCAACACGCCCCGCTGCACAGCGATCAGCCAACGAACCACCTTCGACGTACTCCATGATCAGATACGGACCATCCTTGGTCTGACCGTAATCATAAATCTGAACAATACTCGGATGATTCAGCGCTGCGATCGACTTTGCTTCTGTTAGAAAACGCTGCACCGATGTTGCATTGGCAACCTCTGACCCCAGCATTCGCTTAACAGCAACCTTTCTTTCTAACCGGGTATCGATTGCCAGCAGCACCTCCCCCATGGCTCCCTTGCCGAGCAACTTCCCCAACTTCCAGCGAGATTCGAGATCGACGACTTCCATCGTTTCATCGAATTGTGGGGTTTCGTCGGACATGGCAGACACTGCGGGGGGGACGGTAAGAGACCGACGAATTCCAGAGCATCTCGTAAAGCGGTCGGCACGAGAATAACCGCCCCGAATCGCTGCTTCAAGTTTTATAAGGCTCTACCCACCAAGTCCATGCCAAGAAGCTGCTTCAACACTCACCGACCCCCTCTTGCGGGGAAGCATTGCTAACCAAAAGAAGCCGACTTTGCGGGCAAGGAAAGCTAGAGCAGTTCCGACCGCAAGCAGCGAGACACCTAC
>CAXGRW010000312.1:0-6469 GCA_964012125.1 uncultured Rhodopirellula sp. | reverse complement strand
TGCGAAAGATGGCAACGATGCAGAACAAAGTCCTCGACGACACGATCACCCTTTCCGCGACTCCGCCGGAGCAACGTAATCGGCAAACGGACCTGAAAGCCGGCGATCTCGCGTTTGCCGAAAAGAGCATCACCCTGGAAGCCGATCGTGCCATGCTGCTGCTACGAGAAGAGGGCTCGAGCGTAGCGTTCCCCGAAGTTGTTTCACAAATTCGTGACGATACTGCGACCGTATCAGAAAGGCTTGGGCAGACGAAGATCGACGCGGTCACACAGGGTATCCAACAAGACATCCTCGCCGCACTTGACGAAATGATCACAGCACTCCAGAAAGCACAGCGTGACCTGGAACAGAAACAACAACAGCAACAACAGCAACAACAGCAACAACAATCAAATCAAGGCGAACAACCGTTGGTGGAGGCACTTGCGGAACTCAAGTTAATCCGAACCATGGAAACCCGAATCAAATCCACCACCGATCGATACTCGACCTTGCTAGAATCGGGCTCATCCACCGGTGACGAGATCCTGCCGTTATTGCAAAACCTGTCAGACCGACAAAACCGCTTATACCGAATCACCCGTGATTTGGTGCTCAAAAGAAATCAGTAACTTCCGAGGCTAACGTGGCAAACCAACCCGTCCCAACATGGCCGAACCGATCGCTGCAGTGTTTCGCGATTCTCGCTGCCGTCTATTTTGTGCTGGCTCACCCCAGCCTGGGCTTACTCGCACATGCGGCAGATGACGCGTTCGAAAGCGATGCCAGCTGGCAGCAACCAAACACAGAAGCATTGTCACTGATGTTACGCGAATCAATGAATGCTTTGGGAACTCCATCGCCCGACGCCGACAACGCCGCGGAACAACTTGCCCTTGCACTGGAAGCGAACGATGCTGATCCGCTGAACGCTTTTGTTAGCACTTCGCGTTTGTACTTCCCGCTTGTTGAACAGCTAGTGGCAGCAGCCTCCGAAAATTTGCCGGAAGCAGCAAGTAGAATTGTCCCTGACAATTCAGCCCACCTCAACGTCGAGTCATTACCCAAACCACTTCAGGCGTCTGTCCGAACGTGGCTAGGGCGTGAACTAGTCCGTGCACGACTGTACGATGAAGCACTTATTGCACTCAAAGAGGTTGATCCTGCTGACTCGGCTGATCCGGCAGCTACACTTTTCTTTCGTGGTGCGTGCTACCACGCGCTTCTACAGAAGAAGGAAGCACTCGTGGACCTACAACGCCTATTGGAAAACGAAAAAGATTGCCCCATCCGCTTTACGCGGACCGCTCAATTGATGGTTGCTGACATCAGCCCACTCAAAAAAGACTCGCTCGACGAAATCTCCCGATTGATGACTGATGTGACTCGGAGGCTGGATCTCGGACGGGCCGACGACAACGTCCAGGACCGGGAACAGAAGATCATTGACAAACTCTCCAAACTCATCGAGCAGATCGAACAAGAACAGCAGCAGCAACAACAGCAGCAGCAACAGCAACAATCCGGTCAAGGGCAAGGAAACAGCCAAGGCGGGCAAGCGGCACCGATGAATGACAGCCAGGCAGCCGGTGGTAGTGGCACTGGAGACGTTGATCGCAAACGAATTGAGGAACGCGACGGCTGGGGAAAACTCCCACCAGCTGAGCGAAAAGAAGCGTTGCAACAGATCAGCCGTGATCTACCAACACACTACCGAGAAGCAATCGAAGCCTACTTCCGCAAATTGGCTACGGACGGGTCTTGATTGAGCAGTGGCGGTTAGCCAAACGGAAAAAGCGTGCCAAGCGAAATGCATCAACGTCAACGTTCGCACGATTTACACTGACAAACCCTTGCGTTCAGCGTATTCACCCTTACCGCGGTGATCGGGTTTTTCCGGCTCATGAGCTACGCCTCCTCAAGTATTGACTTGGGATTCTCGCCCACGTCGCAGATAGCGTCGCAGATAGCGTCGCTCGGCTGCGTCCCTCGGTTGCGTCCCTCGGTTGCGTCCCTCGGTTGCGTCCCTCGGTTGCGTCATCGCAACCTCATGCCAGACAAGCGGTTGCGGCCTCGAGTGGGCACCCCACCTCCTTCCCCACACGCACACTTTCGCAACGTTTCGACGACGCTCCGCCATTGTTTTGGCGACGTTACGGAGATCAAATTTCTGTCTCTTATTCGCTAAGCGGCGAACTTTAACGCCTTAACCAAACCTTCACACGAAACACACGGATTCAAGACTCGTACCTTTGGATTACCGCTGATAGCTTTATCGCCAACGATGGGTTGAGACGACTCATCGCAACCTATCACGCTCCGCAATCAAGAGATGAAGTCATGAAGTACCGGCTCCCCTTGCTGTTTTTTGTCGGGTTGGTCCTACACATAGGGTCACATTCCGCAAACGCGCAAAACAATGGACTACTGGGCAAAGTTGCCATTGATGGAAGCAGCACGGTCTATCCCATCAGTGAAGCTGCAGCGTCTGGATTTCAGAAGCTGTATCCGCGTGTCAAGGTAAGCGTGGGTGTTTCTGGAACCGGTGGTGGTTTTAAACGCTTTACGGTCGGCGACACGGACATTTCTGATGCATCGCGTCCGATCAAAGACAGTGAATTTGCCGCAGCACGCGAGAGTGGGGTGAGTTTCTTTGAATTACCAGTCGCTTATGATGGACTGACCCTGGTTGCTCGCAAGAGCAACAAGTGGCTCAACCAGCTCACCCTCGACGAAATCAAAAAAATATTTCTGGCTAAGAGCGCAGCAAAAACGTGGGCGGATGTCAGAGAGGGTTGGCCTGCCGAGGAAATCAAAATTTTCGCACCGGGCACCGATTCAGGTACCTTCGATTACTTCAAAGAAGTTGTCGTTGGAAAAAGCGGCGGCTCATTACGCTCAGACATGAGCACCAGCGAAGATGACAACGTCCTTGTTACTGGTGTCTCGGGTACACCGAATGCCATTGGGTTCTTCGGTGTCGCCTATTATGAGGAAAATAAGGACAAGCTGAAGTCGATTGCGGTCGTCAATCCAAAAACCGGAGATGCTGTCAGCCCGACAGCCACCACGATTGAAAACGGCACTTACGCTCCGTTCAGTCGCCCCTTGTTCATCTACGTGAATACAGCTTCTTTCAAACGGCCGGAAGTGCGTAAATTCATCGGTTATTACTTGCAAAACGCTCCCGATCTCGCCAGCACCACAGGCTATGTCGCGCTTCCGGCATCGATTTACAAGGAAGCCATGATGCGATGTCGGATGGGAAAAGCTGGCACGCACTACCTGACCCCCGAATTGGAAAAGCGTTCCGGACCGGTGACGGAAATTTACCAGCAAGACAACTTGGTTAACTAAGTGCCCTCCGTTCGGCAGAAGCACTTTGGCGGAGGCAACGTTGACGTTGCTCTCCGCACGAGACCATGACTACGAGGGTCGCTTAAACAAATGAGTTCCGCAATCAACGGAAACCGGGGCATGGAGCAACTGGAAACTAAAGTCCAAACGCTATTGCTCCGCGAACGTCGAAATCTGACCATGGTGCGTTTCCGCGAGAAGGGTATCTTTTTGGGGTTGATCGGTTGCGGTCTATTTTCGCTCCTGATCACCGGGTCAATTATTTTTGTGCTCGCATCGGAAACGGTAACCTTCTTTCAGTTTCCAGAAGTGACTCTGAGTAACTTTTTTCTATCAGCCGAGTGGACACCGCTTCTGGGCGACACCAAGAGTTTCGGTATTTGGGCACTCATCAGTGGCACCTTTCTTGTCACTGCAATAGCGATGGTTTTCGCTCTTCCGTTGGGACTCATCACGGCAGTCTATCTGAGTGAGTATGCACCCCGGCGTGTGAGAAACACACTGAAGCCGATTTTGGAAATCTTGGCGGGCATACCCACCGTGGTTTACGGATTTTTTGCTCTGATGACCATCACTCCGTTTCTGCAATGGTGTTACTCTGGATTCAACGTTTACAACACAATGAGCGCAGGAATAGCGGTGGGCATTCTGTGTTTTCCAACCGTCTGCTCCCTTGCCGAGGATGCTCTTCAAGCAGTCCCCTCACGTTTGAGAGATGGTGCATTTGGATTGGGTGGCACGCGTTTCGACGCCACCGTGAGAGTAATCATCCCCGCGGCCCTAAGTGGCATCATCAGCGCGTTTCTACTTGCGATTGCACGTGCGATAGGCGAGACCATGATTGTCGCCCTTGCAGCAGGCAGTCGGGCGCAAGTGACGCTCAACCCGGGCGAAGAAGCCCAAACGATGACCGGCTATATGGTGCAAATTGCCGGCGGTGACGTATCCAACTTTGGCATGGAGTATTACTCGATGTACGCGGTTGCGTTCACTCTGTTCGCAATCACACTTAGCCTGACGATTGTTGGCAATCACATTCGCAGGAAGTATCGGGAGACTTACGATTGAGCGAATCCAATCCGTCTGAACAAGATCGTCCAAAATCTCATCCTCCAACAAGCGGTGCGAATCTGGGGGATGAGCCTGCACGTGCGGACCGCAAGTCGAGCATGCCAAGCGATAAATCGAAGCTGCTCACCACGGATGCGCGAATCAGGAAGGACATACGCTTTCGTCGGATGTGCATCATCACGGCATCAGCTTCGGTATTAATCCTCACGTTTTTACTCGGATCAATCCTGACTGCCGGTATCCCCACCCTCAGTTGGACACTCCTCACGGGTTCGCCGGAGCCAGAGCCGGAAAATGCAGGGTTATGGCCCGCATTGATGGGAACCCTGTGGGTCTGTTCGATGTGCAGTCTGATCACCCTACCGCTGGGAATCGGAACAGCGATTCTGATCGAAGAATTCACTCCACGAAACGCAATCGCGAAAAAGGTTTTCAACCTAATACAGCTGAACATCACGAATCTCGCGGGAGTTCCCAGCGTGGTCTATGGGATTCTTGGCTTGACCGCCTTTGTTTCAATGTTCTCGCTGTTCGACAAATCCGAGGGGAATGTCGGTCCCAGCATTGAAGTGGGTGCGGTTTACTTCGATCAGTTCAGCAACCTGGCCAGCGATCCTTTTGTAGACACCGGCGGGGCAGAGGTTCGCGAGCGTTTTTTCCTGCTACCCGTGGAATCTCGAAACTCTCCACCCGTCGTTCCACAGACCGGTATGATTGCGTACGAAAATCAGGAAGAGGGCTTGATTGAAGTAGAAATCATCGCGATTGACGCCCTCTCACAGCAGCCTTCGGCTGATCCCGAGGAACTGAGCCGGACCATCGATAACCAATCGACTCCCGGACGCATCAGCGAGAATCAGTGGTATTACCTTCGGCTACCGTTTGGGCGAGGCGTGATTGCTGGAGCCCTGACCCTGATGCTTGTCATTTTACCGGTGATCATCATAAGTACGCAGGAAGCTCTGCGAGCTGTTCCCGCAACCTTACGGGCGGCGGCCTTGGGACTGGGCTCCACGCCTTGGCAAGTAGTTTGGAATGTAACGCTTCCCTCTGCTATTCCCGGGATCATGACCGGCTCGATTCTTGCAATCAGCCGCGCGATAGGCGAAACGGCTCCCATTCTGATCATTGCTGGAATTGTGTATATCCGATCCGCACCACAGCACCTGATGGATGATTACACCGTCATGCCACTGCAGATCTACAACTGGACGTCACGTCCTCAGGAAGAGTTCCACAACATCGCTGCTGGCGGGATCGTGGTTCTTTTGGCCATCCTATTGAGCTTCAACGCAGTTGCAGTTCTCATCCGCCATCGAATGCAAAACAAGCTCCAGTAAAATAACTGCGAACCCATACTTCCGGATCAAAATCGCATGAGCAATGCTGTAACAACCCCGCCGCACGCCACGAGCCCCCCGCTCCGCGCGAAACGCAATCCACAAATCCCTCCGATCGCATCGCAAATGAAAACCGAGGAGAAGAAACCCACGCCTGCTTGTACCGCGATTGAGATGCAAGAGCTTTCATCGTGGTACGGCAGCTTCCAGGCGCTTAAATCGATATCACTGGACGTACAAAGAAACAAAGTTACCGCTTTCATTGGGCCCAGCGGGTGCGGTAAAAGCACGTTGTTACGTTGGATCAATCGCATGAATGACACCATTCATTCAGCACGTGCCACCGGTCGTTTGCATCTGGGAGATTTGGATCTTCTGGCCAACACAACTGATGTCGTTGATCTTCGTCGCAAGGTGGGCATTGTTTTCCAAAAGCCCAATCCTTTTCCGAAATCTATTTTTGATAACGTTGCTTTCGGACCACGGCTTCACATGAAATTGCGTCGGAGCGAACTCATGGATATTGTGGAATGGTCCCTACGTAAAGCAGCAGTTTGGGATGAGGTCAAAGATCGGCTGAATGCCCCTGCCCTGGGCCTCTCAGGCGGGCAACAGCAGCGACTTTGTATCGCGCGCACCATTGCTGTGGGTCCTGAAATCCTGCTGATGGACGAACCCTGCAGTGCTTTAGATCCTGGCAGCACCTTGGCGATCGAAGA
>CAXGRW010000311.1:0-6518 GCA_964012125.1 uncultured Rhodopirellula sp. | reverse complement strand
TGCTGCCGGGCGTACTTGGATGCGTGTTCGAGTGAGCAAGGACGCAGGGCTGTCACCTACTGAATTCAGTATTGGTGGTGAGACCGAGGACTATCAGATTGACGTGATTCCTGTCGCAGTTCCCGTGCCACAGGACGACCTCTATGAGTTCAATGAGGACACGACTCTCACGTTCCCACCTGCGGATGCAATCACTGCCAATGATCTGTTGATCCCGGACGAGGCCGTCAGTCCTGTTGATGTTCAGTATTTGATTGGTGTTGAGCCCACCTTTGGTACGCTCGAGCTTGCAAGCACTGATTTCCTTGAGACTGGGAACTTTACCTACACTCCCAACGCGGACTTCAACGGTATCGATACATTCACGTATCGCATCATTACTCAGGACAGTGGTTTGATTAATGGTGATGTGGCAAACGCATATGCCACGGTGACGTTGAGCGTTCTGCCCGTGAATGACGTCCCCGATGCATCTGCAGCAGCAGTCACCGGTGAAGAAGATCGTGCTCTGCTAATTACACAAAGTGATCTCTTGGCTTCTGCCAATCCAGATAATGAAGAGCCATCACCATTTGTCATACCAGCTGGTTCGACACTGAACCCTCGTGACGAAGATTTGATGAATGAGGTTAATCAGACTTTTGTGATCACTGAGGTGCAGGGCGATGGTGTTCCTGTATCAGCATCAGTGCCAGCCAGCAGTGGGACTAACCTCACAATTAACGAATTGGCTGGCGGCGTAAACATCACGGTCACTAATACGACAGTTGGTGATGTCTTCAGCCTCGCCTATGCAGGTACCACTGCAACCTTTGAACTATTGGATTTAAATTCCCCTGAACCCAGGGATGGAACCGTTTCAGTTTCTGTTGATCCGGCAACGGCTGATGCCAACAGTATCGCTGCTGCCTTGGCAGCGGGCATTGCTGGTGAATTCGCTGGTCAGTCACCTGCGATGAATGTTGTGGCAAATAACAATATTGTTTCTGTTTCTTTCACGGCACTGGATGTGAACGCTGTTGGAGCAGGAACAAGCTTTGATGCTGCTTCGACAAATGTTGTCAATGTGGTTGCCGAACCAATGGCGGGTGATTCTGTCACCCTCGCCCTTGATGGTACCAGCGTTGTGTTTGAATTGGTTGCCGAGGGTGATTCACCAACGGGAACTGGTAATATCGGTGTCGACTTATTGCTGTTTGCAGATCCCGCTTCCCCGGCAGCACAGGCATCAGCTGCTGATCAGCTGATGCGGGCGATGAATGCTGCCTTTGTGCAGCAAGGATGGGGTGTGGCTGCCTCCATTGATCCCGTCACTGACGCTAATCAGATTGTGATTGGGGAATCGGCCGTCACAGCAGGGCGAGCATTCACAACCAACCGTGGCCAGGCAATTGCCCTGTTTGATCATGCCGGCGCACTGATCGAGATGTACTACATCGGTAACACCGATTTGAATCGTGATAACGCACCCGTGGTTAATGGGGATGCCAATAATCTTGATGAAATCTCGTTTGTTGCGACAGATGATGGAATCTCTATCGACTTGGTCAATAATCGATTTGTCTACGGGCAACCCGAAACCGCGCCGATTGCGACGGCAGGGATTACGATTCTTCCGCAGAATGATGTTCCCGTTGCAGGTGACGATGAAATCCGAATGGACAACGCTGATCTTGATCCAGCCACCAATGTCGATGTGACTGCCTGGGAGCAGTTCTTTGGGATCGGTGTTGTGCCCGAGCCAACAGAAGATACGCCACTGACCATCCCGGGTACGTTCCTGATTCAGAATGACCTGCGTGGGCGTGCGTCAGCTGCAGATGAAAATATTGATCCTACGGAAGCTGACAACAACGACCTGCGGATTGTCGTGGCATCGGCAACGGCTAACTGGGACACCAATTCGCTTGGTGGTAGTGTGACTGTCAATCCAGCCACAGGTGATGTGGAGTTGATTCCACCGACCGATCAATTTGGTGACATCTCCTTTACTTACACCGTCAAGGATTTGGGTGCCAATGAGTTCATTGATGGCACACAGAACACGCAAATGCTTGAGTCACTGCCAGCTACGGTCACCGTTGCGATTCAGCCTGTGAATGATGTGCCAGTTGCTCACGATCGAAGCTTGGAATTTATAGAATCAGGTGATGATCTTGCAGACGAATTCACGTTTACTGCGAATCAACTGATCAATGGTGATGGTGTCTTCGAGACACCGAATACGCCGCATGTTGACACCACAACGCTACCCTCGCCATTCAATGAAGCGAGTCAGCAGTTGCGAGTCGTCGAATTCACGACTCTGGCAGGCACTGTGGGTGTGCCAACTTCAGGAGACGGGGAGGTGACTTTGCCGAGTGATCAGGGTGGGCTGTACACGTTTACGTTCGCGAATTTCGCTTTTGTCTCCGGTGCTTTCCAAGCTTCACCGAATTATAACGAGCGTGCTCCATTCATTGGCCCTGAGACGTTTACCTATCGTGTTTCGGACGATGGACTAGCAAGTGCGTCAGCCTTGAGCCAGGGGTATCAGGACTTCGATCAACCTGATCAAGTGTCATTGATCGATCAGCAGGGAACTGTTTCGATTACGGTTGCTGAGACCAACGATGCTCCGGGATTTGATATCCCTGAACTGACTCTTGACATCCTTGAACGTGATGACGAACTTGGTACCGTGATTGCGGGGTTTGCGGAAAATGTTTTGCCTGGTCCGGATACTGCAATCGATGAGACTGCTCACCAGAATGTGTCGTTCTCTGTCACACTGGATTCAAGTACTCCGAATATTCTTATTCAGTCGGTGACCCTCTCGCCTACCGGCGAACTGACCGTCATCACACATCCAGACGCGGTTGGTCAGGCCACGATGATCGTGACGGCGACCGATGCTCCTAGAGATCCTAGCGAGCCCTTCGTTGCTCGGACAACTGTCGAGCAGATCACCATCAATGTGAGACCGGTCAATGATGCTCCTCGTCTGAATGATAGCGTCATGGGTACGGATTCAGGCACTACCGGAGGGCCCGATCAGGCGTGGAAGGTGGAATTTGAGGACGCATTGGGGCAAGCTCCGATTACCTACACTCTTCGCGAGGATAATACGCAGAGTGGTGGCGTCATGCAGGATTACACCATTCCAGTGTCTGGGACTGTTGTTGGCGGATACCAGCAAAGGGGTCTGCTTGATGTGTTTACCGTGGGGCCGCAGAATGAACTGGTCGATGTATTCGACGGATTCCCCGGTGTCGCACCTTTTGATACGGCAACTGAGCAGCGGCTTGAACTGATTGACTTCGGAGTTCCATCGGAGTTTAATCCCACTGTTGTGATTACAGATCGCGGTGGTGTTTTGACGCCCGTTGTCGACCAGGTAACCGGTCTGATCACTGCCTTGCAGTACACGCCGCCACTGAACTTCAATGAGTCGTTGGGTGGTCTCGATTCATTCCTGTATACGGTACAGGACAACAACGTAGGTGATGGTGAGACTTACGACTTGGTGACTGGGGAGCTCGTTGACGATCGCTTGACGCGGACGAATCGTGTTCACCTACGGATGAATGCGGTCAATGACCGTCCAGTCTTTACTCCAGAGACACAGGAAGTGGTTGTTCTCGAGGACAGTGCTGAATTCACTCGTCCAAATTACGCAATCAATATACTTGGTGGACCACTGCTGACTGCATTCGACGAGCATTCGCAAACTCTCAGTTTCACCTTGGATCTGGTTGGGAGACCTGAGTTCTATTCGGACCCTAACCTGACAGTGAACGATTTCTTCAGCGTTGTCCCTAACATCGATGTGACAACTGGTGTGCTTAATTTCAAGCCTGCCGCTAATGTGTTTGGTGCATTTGAATTTGATCTGCTGCTTGTCGACGACGGTCTGAATGATATGAATCGCGGAGATCTGAACTCGTCAGATCCGTTTCAGCTCACAGTCGACATCCGCCCCGTAAATGATCCGCCAGTTGATCAGAATCCTGTGGATCTGGATCGTGAGATTGCTGAGGACACAACCACTGAGTGGGATGAAGCAACGCTGCTGTCGCCGTTTGTCGCGGGACCAGAGAATGAAACTACCATGAACGTCGGTGGCGAACAGACGATTCGGTTGGCACCAACGGCATTCCCCACCGACAGTAAAAACGGTGGCATAGTGCATTACGTCGAGGAGAATGGCGAAATCAAACTGCGGTACACGCCAAGAGTTGACTTCAACGGCGTCGATGAATTTGTCTACACCGTGATTGATGATGGTGAGAGTATTTCTGTTGACGGAACTGTTTCCATGACACCTCGAGTCGCGACGAAAACAGTCTTCGTGAATGTTCTTTCTGTCAATGACAAGCCGCGTTTCAGTGGCGTGTTTGACCAGCAGAACCTTGAAAACGATGGTGTCGTTTCTGTTCCAGATTGGGCGACCAATGTGCTGCCTGCTGCCGAAACGGCCTCGGACGAAATCAGTCAGGATCTGCAGTTTGTGTTCGATTTGGTGTCCGGACCGGTTGACATCTTTGAGACTTTGCCGACCGCAGTCATCGATCGGGCAAACATGTCTGCAACCCTCGATTACACATTGAAAGATGATGTGAGTGGCGTCGTGGTCTTCGACGTAACTCTAGTCGATGATGGTGAAATGTTTGATCCCGCCGATAATCCTCCTCTTGCCCACGAATGGGTCAGTGATCCACCACGACGGGTGACGATCGCGGTCGAGGGTGTCAATAATCCGCCATCCTTCGATCTGGATGTTTCATCCGTGAATATCGCTGAGGACAGCGGGCCGTATTCCCAAGCTGTGATGAGCAGTATCAGTCCGGGACCCGCCGACGAGTCGGGTCAGGTTGTCAGTTTTGAGATCGCTGAATTAACAGTCGAACAGACTGCCGTGTTTGCGGCTCAACCCGTCATAAACTCCGACGGTGTGTTGCAGTTCACCACAGCAGTGCACCAGAACACAGTGCAGGTAGGACCAGTCGTCTTGACTGTCATCGCAAGCGACTCCGCAGGTGGAGTTAGCCAACCAGTGGAAATCTCGATTGCAGTCTCAGAGCAGAATGACGCGCCTGTCGCAGTGGATGATACGTTGGATGATACTGACGAAGATTCGCTTGTTATTATTCCTCAAACTGAATTGTTGAGTAATGATCTCGATCCGGATCTGGTCACCAACGATAATGAAGCTTTGGTCGTTGTTCTCAGTGCCAATTCCAGTGCGTTTGGAGCGACGCTTGAGTTGGATGCTACGACCGGGGACCTTGTTTATGATGCCACAGATGCATCAGCAATTCAGTCACTTCAGCCAGGTGAATCACTGATTGACTTCTTTACCTATCGCGCCGAGGACAATGGCGGATTACTAAGTGGTTTGGGAACCGTATCTGTGCGAGTTAATGGTATCAATGATGCACCAACGGTTGTCGATGATGCAGTCGATGTCGATGAAAGCGGTGCGACAGTTATCCACGTGCTGAGCAATGATCGTGATGTGGACGGGACTATCAGGGAGTCAACGGTTGAGTTTGGACTGGTTCCGGCCTTTGGAACCGTCTCAGTCAACGCCCAAGGTGTCGTGACTTACCGGGCATTCGGAGAATTGACTAGCGACGATACGTTCTCATATAGCGTAAAGGACAACCTCGGAGCGAGAAGCAACGAAGCATTGGTCACGATCTCAAGTAACCAACCGCCCATCGCGGAAGGTGATGCGGCGTTCACCTACATCGCTGAGTCAGTGCTGATCGATATTCTTGATAATGATTCAGATGTAGATGGTTTCATCGATGAACAGTCGGTGAGTATTCGGAACACACCAGCCAATGGTGCCGCAGTGATTCAGGCGGATGGGCAGGTGCTTTACTCACCCGCGACTGGGTTCTCTGGTACTGACACCTTCCAGTATGTGGTTTCAGACGATGGTGGTCGTGAAAGTAATTTGGCTACGGTCACCCTGACGGTACTGGCTAGTCGATTGCAAAACTCTGCCAATCAATATGACGTCAACGGGGATGGGCTGGTGACAGCACTTGATCCTTTGCGAATTATCAATTACCTGCAAGAGGCTAACGCTGCTTCGATTCCTGTTCCTCCGACAGCTGTTGGACCGGATTACCTTGATGTCAACGGAAATGGATTTATCTCCGTCAACGATGCTTTGCTGGTCATGAATGAATTGACCCGTATCCCGGCTGGTTCCGGCGAAGAGGCACCTCAGCTAGCTCCGCTGGCCGAAGAGCGAAGCAACTTGTCACAGATCGATCGAGATGTCTGGGGCGTTGATGCGAACGATTGGGTGCCAACCAAAATTTCCAAGTTGAGCAATTGCGTGCCACTTGCCAAAGAAGATGTCATTGATCTGCTGGCGGCTGAAAAAGATAGCGAATCAGAAGGTGAGATTTTGAAAGCAGTGGACGAAGTGCTGACAGATCTGATTTGATCCTGATCACGCGTTGAGCTTGAATGATACAGATCGCACGAAGAAGGCAGCTGAGTCTGTCCCCTTCGTCTGC
>CAXGRW010000310.1:0-6521 GCA_964012125.1 uncultured Rhodopirellula sp. | reverse complement strand
AGGTACCAGCGCGCGAGATCAAAGAAATGGATCGGTTCTTCGAGAATCCAGCTGCCCACGCGATCAATGTCGTAGCGCCAGCCGTCTGCTCCCTGACGGTAAGGATTCCGTGACAATTCCACCAACGCATACAACGGGTCGCCGATAAACCCTTCATCAATCATTGATTTTGCTTTGCCCCACATGGATGACAAACGCAACTCATGCCCGACTGCAAATAAACACTTGTTGTCATTTGCCAGGCGAATCATGTCGTCACATTCTTCGAGCGACACTCCCATGGGTTTTTCCAGCAGCAGGTGTTTCCCTGACCCAAGCACCGCTGTTGCTACCGCATGGTGCAAGTGGCTGGGAACAGCCACATCGATAAAATCCAGATCATCACGAGCAATCAGCTCGTTGAAGTCACTGTACACATCCGCATCGGGATAAGCTTCTTTGGCGGCGGCGGTTGACGAATCACTGCGGGCCGCGATAGCCACGAGATCCACACCCTCAGTCACCTTAATAGCGTTGGCATGATGCTGTCCCCAAGCACCAAAACCCACCAAGCCAGCTCGTACATTACCATCACTCATTGGCTGCCAATCCCTTTACCCATATGTTTCGAAACTCGATTGGATCCCCATGATGCTGTAAGCCTATTGGCCCAGACTTGGGCAAGTCGGGCAACGGTTCGGTTTGCAAAACCGAGTGACCGTTCAGATTCACCGACATCCGCTCATTTTGTAACCGTATTCGAAAGACGTTCCAATCACCCAGAGGATGGTCAGCATTTTTGAAGGGCAAGCATGATTGTCGCAACTTGACTGGCAATTTGCGATTCGTCCGATAGCCGTTGACTTCACCAGACCCCAAAACTTGGCTCCAAATATTGGCTTGGCATGGAAAGTGACCCCGAAAATAGATTCCACTGTCACCTGCATCCAAATGCGGACGAGTGATTCTTGCTCCCTTTGAATCTCTCAGAAAATCACCATTCCACAACACAATCGGATGATCTTTCATGCGTGGTTCCGCCGACAAACACCACTCGACGTAAAACTCCACGTCGCCAAATGCGTCCCGTGTCCAGAGGCTTTTTTCAAAACTACTCTTTTGCTCAGCTTTGCCGTCGTATTTCAGGACACCATCCTTCACCTGCCAGTGACCTTGATGCCCTTCCTCAACTCTCCAACGCGACAAATCTTCCCCCGTAAACAAGGGGACAAAGCCAGCTGACTTCAATTCGCCGGGCGACAAAAAACCCCGTTTTTCTAACAGCGGTTCTGCCAACTGTTGTGAAAAACAGACTGGCGTCCAGACACTAACCAACAAGAACCAAAACGCCAACCATCTCATTGAAAACTCGACCAACCGGGATACAGCGGACTAACCACGCGTGACTTAAAGCCCTCAGTTTATCAAAACAACTCACCGGCAAGGCTAACGACAAATCGCTACCCCGCATCCCTCAAATGACCCGTGATCCGTTACATTATCGCAAGATATTTGCATCCGAGCTGTGCATTGCAACCGCACGGCGTTGATACAACATGGGAGACGCAGTCATCGGACAGGAAATGATCCAACTTGCGAGTGGGCGAGAAGTACCATCCGTCGGCCTAGGCCTTTGGAAAATCGAACAGGAATCGACCGCTCAAGTCGTCGAAAACGCAATCGAGTGCGGATACCGACACTTTGACAGCGCATGCGACTACGGCAACGAGGTACAAACGGGCGAAGGCTTGACCGCAGCACTCTCGAAGGGAAGCGTGAACCGCGAGGACCTCTGGATCACATCGAAACTTTGGAACACCTACCACCGCAAAGAGCATGTCCGTCCGGCTCTGGAAAAATCATTGAAGGATTTGCAAGTCGACTACCTGGATCTGTACTTAGTGCATTTCCCGATCGCCCAAAAACACGTTCCTATCGAAACCCGCTATCCACCTGGCTGGTTCACTGACCCAGATGTGGAACACCCGATCGTCGAAGCTGACCGCGTTCCCATCATTGAAACATGGCGGGCAATGGAAGAACTCGTCAAGGCGGGCCTCGTCAAGGAAATCGGTGTGTGCAATTTCGGCTGTTCGTTGTTGCGGGACCTGCTGAATCAGGCTGACGTACCACCGGCCATGCTGCAAATTGAAATGCACCCCTACCTGACTCAGGAAAAACTGACGCGATTCTGCCACGAGTCCAACATCGGTGTAACGGCCTTCTCACCTCTTGGTGCTCAGTCGTATTTCCAATTGAACATGGCCGAAGCCAACGAATCGCTCTTGGAAAATGAGTTAATCAAAGGCATCGCCTCGCAGCATCAGCGTTCACCCGCCCAAGTGCTGTTGCGTTGGGGAGTTCAACGTGGCACTGCGGTAGTGCCAAAGACATGCAACCTTGAACGCCTGAAGGAAAACATCGCGATTCATGATTTTGAGCTCACCAACGAGGAAATGTCATCCATCGCTGGACTGAACCGAAACCGGCGTTTCAATGATCCTGGTGATTTCTGTGAACCAGCATTCAATACTTTCTTTCCAATTTATGAGTGATCGAATCAATGAGTGAACTTTCTCCAGTCGCGGTCGCTATCGAAAAACAACAGCAGCATGGGGAAACCGTATTTCCTTACGCACTGTTTTGTCAGGACAGCGAAGCATCATTGGCCGATTCAGTCGCATGGACTAACAGACAGAAGGCCGAGTTGTTGATTCTTGCCAACAAACATGGTGCCGTTCTGTTGCGAGATTTCCCTATCGCAGATGCAGTTGATTTTGATGCGATGGTTTCCGCTCTCGAGCTGAATAATTTTCCCTACAAAAAATCGCTTTCCAATGCGGTTCGAATCAACCGAACGGACAGGGTATTTTCTGCTAACGAAGCACCTTCCGAAGTACGCATATTCTTCCATCACGAGATGGCACAGACACCACTCTACCCTCGCTGGATTTTTTTCAGTTGTGAAGTTGCCGCAGATCAGGGTGGTGCGACACCCTTGTGCCGCTCGGATGTCTTATATGAACGCATTCAGGAAACCCATCCTCAATTCGCCGATGCATGTGAGGAAAAAGGGCTTCGTTACACCAACGTCATGCCGGATGATGATGATGCCAACTCGGGCATGGGGCGAAGCTGGCGAAGCACGCTCGGCGTCGATAGTCGAGACGCGGCGGAACGCCGACTCGCCGAACTAGGGTATTCCTGGCAATGGCAAACCGATGGCTGCCTCAAATCAACATCCCCGCCTCTTCCAGCAGTGATGGAAGCATCTGACGGACGAAAAGTCTTCTTCAATCAGTTGATTGCCGCATTCAGCGGCTGGAAAGATAATCGCAATGACCCATCCAAAGCGATTCAGCACGGAGACGGCACCCCAGTCGATCCCGAAGCGGTGCTAGCAGCTACTGAAATGGCAGAAGAACTTGCATTCGATCTCGAATGGCAGGCAGGAGACATTGCGTTGATCGACAACACAATTGCCATGCATGCTCGCCGACCGTTCCAAGGCAAACGAAAAGTAGTGGCGTCGCTCGCTGAAATGCAGACACAAACTTTCGCCATCAATTGCTAAGTCGGCACACCTTTACCTTCTCCCCCAACTTTCCCTCAACCCAGCCCAGCCCGCCATGAGTAACGACGAATCAAGACTGAAGTGGTACGAAGGGATAACCAAATACCAATGGCTCGTGCTACTGATTGCATCGTTGGGATGGGTCTTCGACGTCTTTGAAGGTCAGATTTTTGTCGCTTCGATGCGCGATGCCATGCCCGCGTTGCTTGGGTTCGAGTCCTACAACGAGACGGTCACTGCCTGGAACAACGTTGCCTTTGGATTTTTCCTTTTAGGTGGTGCGGTGGGCGGCGTCTTTTTTGGTGTCGTTAGCGATCGAATCGGTCGCTCCAAGACGATGATTTACACAATCCTTTTCTATTCACTGTTCACCTGCCTGAGCGCGTTTGCGCAAGCTCCTTGGCAAATGGTGCTGTTGCGTTTTCTGGTTGCCATGGGCGTGGGTGGTGAATGGGCCGTTGCGTCTGCCATGGTCGCGGAGGTCATGCCAACGCGGTCCCGACCTGTGATGAGTTCAATCTTCCACGCGTCAAGCGTATTTGGCACGTTGCTGGCTGCTGCCACCATTGCGATGTTGATTGGCAATCCGGCACTCAATGCACAACTGGCTGATGCTGGCTGGGAGGGCTGGCGGATCGGCTTTGCCATTGGCGTACTCCCCGCTCTTCTGACTGTCTGGATTCGCTGGAAACTCAGAGAGCCAGAATCGTGGCAACGAGCCAAAGAACGTGCCGCAACCGATGCCAATCAAGCCACGGGCCGACTACTAGACCTGTTTTCCAAAGATAATCTGCGTGCCACCGTGGTGGGTGTCTCACTGGCTACCATTGGCTTGGTCACTTTCTGGGGAATTCACATCTACGGGAAAAATGCATTGCTGAGACGTGCTCAACAGGATGTGATTCAGGAAGCGAATCTCACTCCACCTGATGACGATGCATCTCCACAGGCCCAAGAGAGCTACAACGAGAAAAAACAGGAAATTCTCAAGCAAAACAAACCAAGAATCAAACGCGCAGAAATGCTCAGCATGACGCTGAACACGATTGGTGGTGGCCTGGGTTTGGTACTATTCGGATGGATCTCAACCAAACTTGGCAGAAGAGGAGCATTTGTTCTTTACCAAGTCGTCGCATTCGGCATGGTCCTACTGATGTTCCTGTATCTGATACCACAAAACACCTCGCCGACGTTACTTGCGATCACACTTCCGGTGTTTGGATTCTTTACCCTCGGCATGCATGCCGGATACGCGGTTTATTTTCCTGAACTTTACCCAACTCGCATGCGGGGCACTGGAGCAGGTTTTTGTTTCAACATGGGCCGACTTGGTACAGCAGCAGCATTTTTAGTTTTTGGTTTTGCAATCAAGATTGAACCCGAATCGCAAGCACTTTTATTATCGCCTCTGTACCTACTTGGAGCAGTCGTTGTGCTGTTTGGAAAAGAAACACGGGGTGAGGAGTTACCTGAGTAGTGGAGATTGACTTCACCCTGCTCGCAATCCTTGCAGCGATCGCTTTCTTCGCTGGTTTTATCCATAGCGCCATTGGATTTGGCTTTGGAATTGTCGCCATCGCTCTGTTACCATTTTTTGTCGATGGACGATCTGCCCACGTGATCGTATCGATCAGCAGCATTCCCATGCTGTTCATGGCGGCATGGGCCTATCGAGACGGGGCCGACTGGAAATCGCTTCGGCCAGCCTTACTGGGAGCTGCCATTTTTCTTCCGTTGGGTTTTGTCCTGTTTGAACGTCTTCCACTCGATTGGTTGGTACGAGGTACAGGTGTGGGCATACTCGGGATGGTGTGGATGAGTCTTCGAAAACATGACTCCGAAACGATCGGAGAAAAGCAATCGATCCCGTGCTTTATCGCCGGCGCCACCGGGGGCTTTCTGGCTGGTGCAGTAAGCATTGCGGGTCCTCCCATCGCAGCCTTCGGGTTGAAGCAAGAATGGCCACAGAACCGATTCAAAGCGTTCATTACGCAGTGCCTGATCATCATTGCACTCTACAAAGTCGGCCTGCTGTTTCTACGTGGGCATGTGACGGTTGATTCAGGCGACGCCATTCTGACTCTAGCAACCCTATCAATCGTGGGTGTGCAGGCGGGCGTGCTCGCGAGTCGACAAATCTCGCCAACCCGATTCAAAGGTATTGTCGCTGTTGCCTTGGTCAGCGTATCCGTTTTGATGATCCTCAGAGGACAACCCACACCGGAAGGGGTAGAGGATGCTGCATCCTCCGAAGAATCGGTCCTTCCCAACAAAACGCAACTCCAAGCAAACATTGAATCACAATGACCGGCAAGGGATGTAGCGGCAAGTAATTCGTAATCCGCGGTGCCTCCCATATCCGCCTACCACCTGTAGCACAGAGACGCCCAACACAGATCGGGAAACATGAACGAGAAAAAAAGCACCTGCAAGTGATTAATCTGCTGATGCAATCCGGAGGGTGATTGAGCGATGATCCGATCCCATCGGCTTCCCCACCTGAAAGTCAGTGCAAACCAGCGAGGGCTCAATCAAGCCATGGTCTAGAATCAGACCGAATGGAAACATCGGAAACCGATACCAAGTAGGCTCAAGAGTGAAATTGCTGATACCACGCACCAGACCACTTCGCGATTGCAATTCCAGAAACCAGGGTGACCAAGGCGTTAAATTCAAATCGCCTAACAGCACAATTGGAATTCCAGAAGTTTGTTGACGAGACTCATGTATCCGATCAGCCACATCTTCGAGCTGTCGATTCCGTTTCTCAAAGAGAGCAGCATTCACAGGTGGCAGAGGATGAGTCACGAAGAGGCGAAATTCCTGAATAGTGCCGCCCACCTGATCAATCACAACGGTCACCGCGATGGATTCGATCGCTTCAACGGATTCAAAGAATTCTGTATCTGCCAAAGGATACTTCGAGTAAACACCGACACCAAAGTTTCCTTCATTTTTAGAACTAGTA
>CAXGRW010000309.1:0-6550 GCA_964012125.1 uncultured Rhodopirellula sp. | reverse complement strand
ATGGAAGCACGCATGATGCTGCAGATAGACACTGCTCAGAGCTCTGCTGGCTTCAACATAACATTCGCCGCGTTGATTCACTTGAGCTGGCTTCCTTTGCATTCCCAACGTTTTCCCACACTTCGCACACTAAAACAATTCTTTTTGTTTCTTGTCGGAACTCAGCTGAACACGTCCATGTCTTTGAAAAAACACTTAATCCTCTACGTACGCATTCACATTTGTGGCCCTGCCCCTACTATTTCAGCACGGAAGTTTAAGCGTCGATGAAATGAGGGGAATCTTTTAAACCTGTAAATTTTTCATGTAGTTTGCCGCTGTTCAACGCACTAGCCTCGTATACAGAACCGACACATCAACGCCACCCAGCCCGGGAATCAATGTCTAACCCTGATCCTATCCGTCTACTGCTAATCGAGGACAGCGCCGTCGATGCAATGTTCGTCACACGACTGCTGGAATCGAATCCAAGAGCGACATTTGAGGTTGACCACGCCACGACCTTGGCGGACGCGTCACTATTGCTTCAGAAAATCAGTTTTGATGCCTGCCTCCTTGACTTGCATCTGCCGGACGCGACTGAGCTTGAGGCATTTGAACAGATCCGAGCGTTTGACGCTCGAATCCCAATCGTGGTGCTCACAGGATCCGACGATGAAAGTCTCGCGTTAAAAGCCATCGAGAACGGCGCTCAGGAGGTGATGGCAAAAGGTCATGTTACAGTACAAATGCTGTTCCGAGCGGTACGGTTCGCCATTGCCCGACAACTCAAAGTGATGGGTTATAAAGCCGATGCCGATACAGACCCATTGACGGGCATGCCCAATCGTAGGCAGTTGGAATCGCAGTTTGTCGATCTGCAGGCAATGGCCAAACAACAGGGTGTGCCGATGACCCTCGCGCTGTTTGATGTTGACCACTTTAAAATCATCAACGATGAGTACGGCCATTTCATAGGTGACGCTGTGCTCAAAGAAATCGCAAATTTACTTCTCGGATCAATTCCAGAAGGAACGCTCGCCTCTCGCTTCGGGGGCGAAGAGTTTGCCTTACTAATGCCAGGCTCTGATATTGATGAAGGCGCGACCCTTGTTCAAAACATCCTGAACCAACTGGAAAGTAGGGTCATGATTTTCGACTCGCTCACCATCACAGTGACCGCGAGCGCTGGACTGATCATCGTTCAAGACGATGCATCATGGGACTCCTCCTACATCGCCTGCGACGACGCGCTATATGATGCGAAAACCAGCGGACGAAATTGCCTCATCATCAATTCAAGAGTGCCGCATGCTGATTCCATAAGATCTTAACGCTCTCTCATTTAGGTATCACGGACGATTAGAAAGCTTCCCCGGAACAGCCTAAGGCGCATGGTAAACTCTCTGGAAGAATCTGTGTTCCCTGATGCCTTATTGAGGTGGAACCTTCGAGAACTGAACACCAAGTAGCTTGCATTTCCACGTCAGTTTGACACCAAGGTACCGGCCGCGACCGATAAGCCAACCTCCCCGCCCACACACCGCATCGCATCGCTGCCCTTCATGATGCGGTTACTTTATGGCTCCTAGTCACACAGTCAGCGATCGAGTCAGCATGAACCTTTTGAACCCAGGACTAACTTGGCATCTCGAACCTGCTGACTGTGCAGAGAGAACCAAACCGCCGAGCCTCTCGGGGTAAAACATTCGCCTTTTCCAAAATGCATCAGATGTATGTCGAATGCTGTTTGGCCGAAAGATGGCTCCGCTACAAAACGACACTTACCTGATGGCATGGGTATGCTGCTCAACGAACGCAGGTGGTGAATATTTCGCACGCTGAAAATTCACGCAGCGATATTTCGGCGGTTCAAAACGTATCCTCCTTTCCACGCACTACATGCTGAGTGGCGGCCCAAACGGTGTCGACTTGTCGTATGCGTGCGGATAATACTCTCTGCGCCTGATCGATTTTTTGCCTCCCCTGTCAATCTTGCTGTACGCGCAACGGAGACACCTCACAATAACACTCGCTTGGGAAAACCAGTTGCATTGACCACCCGAAACCGTGGACAGATGCAATAATGACATGCAACGCTCGACGTAAACTCACGAATTGTTTAAAACAAATCTGTTCGTCTTTCATTGCACGATCCAATCACCTGCCGCCTCTCATGCTTAGTATCTGCCGATTCTGTCTTTGCCTTGGGATCGCTGCTCTTTGTTTTCAGCAAAGGACGGATGCCAAAGAGACAATCGTTCTCACTCCTCATACATTTAGCATCCCCCCGGGATATGAGCTTAAACGTGTTGCTGAACCTCCCTTGGTGAAGCGGCCCATCCACATGTGTTTTGACAAGCACGGTGCACTCTACGTCACTGACAGTTCGGGCAACACCGACAAGGCCCCGATCCAACTGAAAGATCCACAGCATCGAGTGCTACGCTTGGTTGATCACGACGGCGATGGAATCTTTGATAAATCAACTATCTTCGCCGACAAATTACCACTTCCTGAAGGGATCCTTGTTCACGATGGCTCAGTGTATGTAGGAGCCCCACCGCATATCTGGAAACTACGCGATACGAACGGTGACCAAAAAGCTGATCAACGAACGGTTTGGTTTGACGGCGGTTCCATCGAGGGCTGCGGCAATGACATGCATGGCCCGTACCTGGGGCCGGACGGTTTTTTCTATTGGTGCAAAGGAGCCTTTGCTCCTCAGGACCATGAGCTAAGCAACGGAAAGACGTTGAAGTCGAGCGCAGCCCATATTTATCGCGCCCGTCCTGATGGCAGCCAACTGGAAGTGGTAATCACCGGTGGGATGAATAATCCAGTTGGATTGGCATTCAGTGAAACGGGGGAACGTTTTCTGAGCGGTACCTTCTTTGACTTATCTCAACCCGGACGACGCGACGGCATTCTGCACGCAGTTTACGGTGGCACCTATGGTCGAAAAAATCCACGCGTGCTCAACCCGCATCCCAACACAGGAGACTTGCTGCCTATCCTTCAACAGCTGGGCCCCGCTGCGCCCTCGGGAATGATAATGGCCCGTCATCCTGGCAGTGGTTTGACGGGAAACCTGTTATGCACAGAGTTCAACACCCGCCGCGTCTCAAGGCACCACCTCTCTCAAACAGATTCGTCTTACTCCGCCCAGACGAGTACGTTGCTGGAAAGTGATCAAACGGATTTCCATCCTACCGATGTGATTGAAGATGCCGATGGCAGCTTACTCATTGCTGACACTGGTAGTTGGTATATGATCTGCTGCCCAACATCAAACGTAGCCAAGCCTGACATTCTTGGATCGATCTACCGGCTGCAAAAGAAAAACACTGCGGCACTCGATGACCCTCGCGGTCTGGAGCTGGATTGGAATCAACCAAAAACGGCATGGCTATCAGATCAACGCCCCGCAGTGGTGAAGCGTGCGATCGATGCCCTGGCAAGCGTGGACAAAATAGAAAGTTTACTTACGGCCAAAGCGAAAACCCCAACAATCTGGTCACTGCACCGCATTCCTGGCAAAACCGCAAGACAAGCAATACGCGGATTCTTGAATGACGAGAGCGCAGAGGTTCGCGCAGCAGCTATCCACAGCGTAGCCTTGTGGCGTGATCGTGAGGCCGTAGCGTCGCTGATTCAATCACTCTCACAAAATGACCCACAGACTCGTCGCCTAGCCGCCATGGCTCTCGGCAGAATTGGCGACAAACGCGCAGTAACGCCTCTGCTGAACTCCTACTCACCAACAGCAGATCCGTTTTTGAATCATGCGGTCATTAACGGGCTTTATGAAATCGACACGCTCGAAACCCTTCCGTTGCAACACCCTGCCACCAAGCAACTGCAACGCATGAAGGAAGTCGAACTGCAGCGCGTGACCCCGGATGAGTTTCCCGAAATTCAGCTTGCCAAGATTGTCGAGTTATCGCCAGAAGAAACCTCACGACAAAAGCAACGGCTGGATGAACTCGCCACCTTCCTGCCTAACGCAGATGCCAAACGGGGCCAAAAACTGTTTAGCAATCAGGATAAATCAAAATGCATCACCTGTCACATCAAGGGAAAGCAGGGAGTGCGATTAGGCCCAGACCTGACCAGGATCGGGGCAATCCGCAGTGAACGCGACCTCTTGGAAGCGATTGTTTATCCGAGTGCATCAATCGCACGTTACCACGAAATCGTGAACGTTCTGACCGATGACGGCAGAGCTGTCTCGGGACTGCTTGTCAAAGAAACAGTCAACAAGATCTTTCTTGCCTCGGCGGCAGGGGTAATGCAATCGGTGCGTATCAAGGACATCGAACAGGCAAGGTATGCCAGTGTCTCTTTGATGCCCGAGGGACTTGATAAAGTCCTGAGTTCTCAGGAGATCGCAGACATTGTTGCCTACCTGAAGCAATCCACCATTTCCCCCGATGCTAGCCCGATCCCATCGGCAAAGCACAATAACCGCATCCCGCCACAGCGAGCGATCAAATTGCCTGGCCTGCATGCCTATGCTCAGAAAAGCATCGCAGCGGGTACCGAGATTGAATTTCGCGTCAGCAGCAGCGTTCCCTACGAACTGAACGTAGTAAAACTCGGATCGGAACCCGAGAACCGTGACAACGATCCGGTGCTAGCGACGTTTCCTGATAATCCAGCAAAAGTACAGCCAATCCACCCGGGATCTTATGTCCATGTAGAAAACGGACTGCCAACGGACAGGCCATTGACTGCAATGACACTCGAATGCTGGGTTCGCCCATTCAGCCTAAGCGGTTGGCAAGGTCTGGTCACTCAACATGACTATCCTGATAATTGTGGGATTGGACTGTTGATCAACGACGGCAAGATCGCATTCCACACCGACAGTGGAGGCAAATTCACCGCGTCTTCTTTGCATTACACTCAGCCGGGCTTACTTAAGACTCAGCAATGGCAACACCTTTGCGCAACTTGGGACGGGAAGGTCAAACGCGTATTCATCAACGGAAATCCCGTCGGAGAGTGGCCGTTCACCGGAACCGTACGTCCCGGCAAAACACCCCTCCGAATCGGTGCCTACGCAGACAAGGGTCGAGCTCGGAATTGCTACGACGGTGATATCGCCATGGTCGCGATCTACGACCGGGCGCTTGATCAAAAGACACTACAACAGAGAGTGAAGGACCGCGGGCTGACCATACCGAAAGGAAATGCGGTACTCGCTTGCTGGCCATTTGCCGAAGAGCGTGGAACGCGCGTCGCTGATGCTGGTACCGATGCTCGTGATGGACGAATCATCAATCGAGGCACTTGGATGATCGGCGGGCCAAGCTTTGATGCGGGCGGGATCGACCGGCATGACACAAGCTACGACCCAACAAAACACGTCACACGTGGCCATGGGCTGAGACTTGCATCCGACGAACTTTACGACGCACGTTGGAAGGTCGATCATCGGTTTCGTATTCCTGAAGATTCAAAATCGGGTGTCTACGCAGGGCGTTTTGATTTTGAAATCGACGGCAAGCCGATGCGGTACTTCACGACATTCATCGTCCGCCGCCCTGAGTCACGGCCAAAGGCACCGCTGGCGGTGCTCATGTCGACCAACACATGGCTTGCCTACAATTCTGCACCATTTCCTGTCAATCACGGGCAGGCGATGACCATGATGGGTACCGGAGGGCTTGCCACTACCCACCCCGACGCAGCAACCTACAGCGGCTACCGTGATCATCGCCACGGCCAGCCGACATATAAAATCGGACTGAAGCTGCCTTGGCCCGCAGCCGACCCCAACAAAACGTATATCAATCAATCCTACAGTCATTTGATGCGAGGAGAGCGTTTCCTGCATCTCTGGTTGGATAAACAAGGGTACGAATACGATGTGATCACGGATCGTGATCTGGATCGTAAACCAGAGCTGCTGAGCGGGTATCAAGCTGTTGTCATCAATGGCCACAGCGAATACTGGTCAGCTCGTGCCTATGACGGTCTTGATCGGTACCTCACTGCTGGAGGCGACGCGATCGTCCTTTCCGGCAACACCATGTTCTGGCGGGTCAGCTTTGATGAGTCTGATGAGGTCATGGAGGTTCGCAAGTACGGCCCCGGAATAGGCGGACGTAAACTCGCTCAGGTGGGTGAGCTTTATCACAGCCACGATTTTAAACGCGGCAGCCTGATGCGTTTCTGTGGCTACCCGGCCTGGAAAGTGGTCGGATTGACCTGCATTGGCTGGGGAGGAGCATTCAAGCCTTATCAGGTGGACAAGCCTGACCATTTTCTTTTCAACACCCCGCATCGTGTTGGACTGAAAAAAGGCGATACGTTTGGGTTCATCAACCCAAACACCGGGGCTGTGGGCCACGAATTTGATGTCCGCCTCTCAACATTACAACGAGCCACTGCCGATCCAGCCATCAAACAACTGGTCGAACTCAAAGGGATCGTCACAGTGGCCAGCAGCGATGACTCTCGAGCGGTGATCGACTACAACGCAGAAGGCCATAAACCAAGGATAGGCAAAGACAAAACAATAGCCGAAATCATCTACTGGGAACGCCCACAGGGAGGCCGTGTT
>CAXGRW010000308.1:0-6562 GCA_964012125.1 uncultured Rhodopirellula sp. | reverse complement strand
TTTTGCGGAATAAGTTGCGGTTAACGATGATTCTGGCATGGCTGATGATCACTTGGGGCGGTTGCAAGGACCCTCGCGATTCACCCCCCAGCAAGGTGAACAAAAAAACAGTTCCAAGCCAACAGGAATCAGACTTAGTAAAAGGCGAGGATTTGTTCCTGAAATCGGTCACTGCGTACCGGCGGCAAGACTTCCCGGCAGCTGACAAAGCGATCCGCGAACACTTACTTGTGTCCCCGGACGACTTACGTGGACTGGAAATGCTAGGCGACATCGCTGCCAGCACCGGCGACAACCGGCTCGCAAACGAGAGCTATGAAGAGGTCCTGCGACGTTCAGAATCGCCCAGCGAGCGGTTTCTGTCCAAATATGCGATGCGTTTGATGGCATCATCGCGTGCGTTCGATTGCTTAGGCGTACTACGCAAACGTGCGGCCGAGTATCCCGGCCATCCAGAAGCTGGCCCTGAGATGGCGGGACTGGCGGCAATGCTGGGGGTCGCTGAGCAAGGCGTCGATGCTCTTCGGCAATTCGCAAGGCGTGGTGGTGCTGACCCTGAAACTCTTCAGGTTCTAGCTGATCCACGTCGCGTCGAACCGGACATCGAGATGTGCGAGAGACTGTTGGCTAAAAACCCTGAAGATCTAAGACCACAATTCGCTTTGGCGAGGACAGAAGCGAACGAACTATCGTGGTCGAAAGTGAAAACGAGACTGCAACCGGTAGTACAACGGCACCCGGGTTTCCTGCCGGGACAGATGCTGTACGGACTGGCGTTAGTGCAGCAAGGTGAATTCGCTGCACTACCCGAGTGGCACCAATCTGTTCCTGAGAGTGCTCGAGAGTTTCCTGATTACTGGATGGTGGCCGGATCTTGGGCCGAACACGAGAAAAAGTATGATGAAGCGGCGAAAGCCTTTTGGGAGGCGGTTCGCCTTGATTCATCTGGCTACCCGGAAGCGCTGCCGAATCTGTTGTTTGCGCTCAAGCAATTGAAACGGGATAACGAAGCAAATGAAGTCGCGGCACAGATCAACCGTGCTACCGTACTGAGCGACTGTGTCAAAACCCATCTTGAACGAGGTGGCTTGTCACAATCGGCAGCATTTGCTGTTTCTGATGCGATGCTGTCCATGGGCAGGATGTGGGAAGCCGAAGGCTGGGCGAGGCTGGCGGTTTCACTTCCTGAAGACAAACTCACCGACACCCGCGAAAGATATATGAAGGTTCGCTCCAAGATGACAGCACAGAGTCCTTGGCAGGCACCCGAATTCAAACTGGCGAACCGATTGGATTTGAGCGATCTATCTCAGGTAAGTTGGGGGCCAAGCTCATTAAAAAAAGAAGC
Organism: uncultured Rhodopirellula sp.; assembly: GCA_964012125.1. Classification (GTDB taxonomy): domain Bacteria; phylum Planctomycetota; class Planctomycetia; order Pirellulales; family Pirellulaceae; genus Rubripirellula. Next base: position 5,214 of record CAXGRW010000308.1, on the reverse strand, counting down.
CACAAGCAACTTCGCAAAGGGCGAAATACACTTTCGCGATGAAGCATCAGCACGAGGCTTAGATCATGTCTGCGAACTTGCATCTACCGCTGGCGAAACCGGCCATTGGATCTACCAAAGCGTGGGTGGTGGGATGGGGATCATCGACTTTGATCTCGACGGTTGGCCTGATGTGGCATTGGCAGTGCTCGATGGGCGTCCCAAGAAGAGCGACTCCTCACCCAATCGCCTGCTGCGAAACCTTGAAGGCCAATTTGCCGAGGTCACCTCTCAAGCTGGATATACCGATTCCGGTTTTGGGCAGGGGATCGCAGTGGGAGACTACAACTCGGATGGCTTTCCAGACCTGTTCGATGCCAACATTGGCCGAAATCGCCTTTACCGCAACAACGGCGATGGAACCTTCTCAGATGTCTCTGACAGTGTCGGCCTACATGGTGAGTCATGGACGACCTGCGGCCTCCTTGCCGACATCAATGGCGATGGCCTGACCGATCTTTACGAGGTGACCTACTGCGGAGGAAACAAACCCTACCAACAAGCATGCCGCAACTCACGCGGGCTTGCTACCTGCCCTCCATTGGATTTCGAAGCAGACGCTGACCATTTCTGGCGTGGTTCCGACAGAGGCAAATTTAGCGACATTACAAAAAAATGGGCTGGGCAAACATCGCCTGGACGCGGCCTCGGAATCGTTGCTGGCATGTTCGACGAGCGTCCTGGGCTTGATCTCTATGTTGCCAATGACATGACAGTCAACCAGTTCTGGTCCGGCGAAAACAAGTCTGGTGAGTTTCGCATGACCGACCTGGGTGCGATCCGAGGTCTTGGACTCAGCGGACGCTCACTGTCTCAAGCGTCCATGGGAATGGCAGTGGGAGATCCCGATCGAGACGGCGACATTGATTTCTTCCTGACACACTTTGCCGGTGATCACAACACGTATTACGAACAAGCCGCCCCGGGACTGTGGGTCGATCGAACCGTTCAGCGAGGGCTTGCCGAACCATCGATGGAGCTACTCGGTTTCGGAACAGAATGGATCGATCTGGATAACAACGGAGTCGTTGAGTTATTGATCACCAACGGGCACGTCGATGACGTTGACGCAAAAGATGTCCCGTACAAAATGCCGGCACAACTACTCGAACTCGACAACGCAGGAAAGTGGCAACAAATCGATGGAGATTCCATCGGTGAATATTTCAAAAAAGACCATCTAGGTCGGGCCTTGGTCACGCTAGATGCCAATCGTGATGGACTTGTAGATGTCGCGGTTTCGCATTTGCACGAGCCAATGTCGCTGCTAATCAATCAAACCCAGCAGGCTGGGAACGAAATTGCCTTGCATCTCAAGTCGTCGACTGGACAACGTGATGGAATTGGCACATCTGTCACCTTGAATTTGGGCGATCAGGAAATCACGACCCAACTAACCGCAGGCGATGGTTACATGTGCAGCAGTGAACGCAGAGTTGTCATCGGAACAGGCAAACTGACTGAGACTGGTGACATTCGAGTACGTTGGGCATCAGGCCAAGAAGAGCAATTCAGCGGGCTAACCTGTGGTGCAGATTATGTATTGGTCGAGGGTTCAGGTGAAGCGTTCCAATTAGACGGTCGCCATCACCGTCGCGTCGAGGATTCTGAAACAACGCCGCCAACCATCAACCACAGCTCAACAGCTCATCCGGCAGCACAGGAAGCGGAGCCTGACAGTGAATAGGCAAGGCATGCAAAGTAACTATCGAATCAACAAAAGCCCGTCTCACAGGATAGGCAAATCCTGCAGGATCGCCACCGCTGTTGTTTGCCTGACCATCGCAGTCGCTGGTTGTGACAAAGGAGAAACTGGCCCCACCGCTCAACAACTGTTGCGGCAACAACAGCTTCGCTCCAGCCAAAAAGCATCTGCCACGCAGACAACACAGCAGCGACTGGACACCGCATTGGCTTTCCTGAATGACGAGAACTTCATTGCAGCGGGCGAGGAACTGAGTCGAATTCTGATTGCTGACCCCAACAATCAGAAAGCCCTGATTTTGTCCGCGAGAGCAGAAGCAGCACAGGGCAATGTGTCGGCCGCGATCAAGATACTCGATTCACTCAACAATACTGACTCAACCCTGACCACTGAAATGCTATGGCTGGCAGCGGACTGGTCAACCGAGTCCGGAGACTACTCAACAGCCGAGCAAAAGCTGGAAGACCTTTTGAAGGTCGAGAAAGACCTCGTCAAAGTACATCGCCAACTCGCCATCATCCTGAACAACCAGGGACGCCGCATTGAAGCGGCTCCCCATCTGCTTGCATTGGCAAAGTTGGGCAAAAGCAGGGAAAAAGAGTTATTTGCCATGACAACTTATGGCAATCCATTCATTGACACGACCATCCCCAAGCCAACTCGCACCACTGGAATAACGCCAGCGATGCTGGCAGAGGCAAAGGTTTCCCGCAGCAATGGTGAGATGGGCAAAGCGGTTGCAATGACAAATCAGTTGCGCACTGCATTTCCGGACTCCACGGCGATCGCTGCTTTTCTGGGCCGACTACAGACCGAACTGCAGAACGAAGAAGCGTTGCAGGCATGGTTCAAAGATTTACCAGCTGACATTGAAAACGAGCCAGAGTACTGGTACAGCACCGGCATATGGATGCAGCGTCACGACCGCCACAAGGAAGCCGTGCGTTGCCTTGGCGAAGCGGTCTCAAGAGACCCCACCGACCGATATGCCTATCAGGCTCTCGAACGCTCGCTGCGATTCACGGGAAAGAATGACGAAGCAGAACTGGCCGCAGCACGGGTTCAGAAACTGGCAGAGACGTCACAACTTGCTCGACAGTTTGGCTTGAAACGCGGAAACAAACAGGAAATGAACCGCATGGCGGAACTCCTGTTGCAGCTGGGACGTCCATGGGAGTCCGTTACATGGAAAGAAGCAGCTTCGAAGTATTACGCTACGACTGAATCCGAAAAGCAGGAGATTGCGAATACTCGTCAAGCACTGCAGCAACAGGATACCTCTGCCGACACAAAAACCCTGACCTGCAACCTTGATCTCGAATCATGGCCGCTACCAACCATCGCAGAAATTGCCACCGTGATGGAAAGTGAAACGAACAAACCCAAGATCAGCACGGGTGTGGAAGTCCCAATCAAACTTGCTGACGTTGCTGCGCAAGTAGGGCTGAACTTCACGTATGACAACGGAGATCAGGACCGTGAAGACGATGCGGTCTTCATTTACCAGCTGACAGGTGGAGGCATTGGAGTCATTGATTACAACCTCGATGGCTGGATGGATTTGTATTTCACACAAGGAGGTGGTCCCGCTTTCGACGTGGGTGGATCATTACCCAACCAACTCTTTGCCAATCTGCACGGTGAACGATTCCAAAATATCAGCTCCCAATCGCAGACTGCTGACATGGGCTACGGACAAGGAGTAGCCGTCGCCGACATCAATCAAGATGGTTTCCCTGACCTTGTGGTCGCCAACATCGGCCCCAACATGGTCTACATCAACAATGGCGACGGAACATTCACCAACAATCCCATTCCTTTGGGAAGTCAAGCAGGAGGTTGGACAACCAGCATCGCGTGTGGTGATTTGGGAGGCGATCATCTTCCAGAGATTGTGGCAGTCAACTACATCGAGGACCCGCTGGCACTGACGACTGCCTGCACGCCTGATTCGACCCACTGCAGCCCGCGAGTTTTTCAACCCGCTGCCGACAGCATCTGGCAAGTTGAGCCCAATGGTGCGTTAAGCTCGTTCGCCGGCTGTTTGGATATTGCCAACCAACCCAGTTTTGGATTCGCTGCGGTGCTGACCGATTTCGATGGCCAACCCGGCAACGAACTGTACATTGCCAACGACACACGCCCCAACCACTTCTGGACCGGCAATCCCAATTCGAGCGCAAGCGAACGTCAACTGCGAGAAAATGCAAAGCTGTTTGGATGCGGGTCCGACCCGATCGGGCGTCCGCGCGGCTGCATGGGAATCGCATACGGGGACCTCGATCACAACGGCAAGATAGACTTGCACGTCACGAATTACTGGAATGAAGCCTCCGACGTTTATCTACAAAGAGAGACTGGGCTGTTTGTACCAGCCGGCCTGGATTTCGGCACCTTCGCAGCGAGTCAAAAAACAGTGGGATGGGGGACACAAGCTGCCGATTTCGATCGCAACGGATGGCTTGACCTCGCAGTGCTCAATGGACATGTCGTTGACAGACCCGGAAGCCAGGAGCCGTATGAAATGAAACCCCAACTGTTCCAGGCACTCTCGGATGGGTCATCGACACGAGTATCAATGGATCCAGGCGACCGTTACTGGTCGCAAAATCGCCTGGGCCGTACGATGGCAGTTCTCGATTGGAATGGTGATTCCCGTCCTGACCTCGTGTCCAATCACCTCGATGGCCCCGTTGCCCTGCTCAGCAACAATACCGATACCGGTAACAGCCTGCAGCTGGAACTCCAAGGTACCGACAGTGAACGGGATGCAACTGGTGCAAAGGTCACCGTCACCAGCGGGCAGCAGTCATGGACACGGTGGCAAGCAGGCGGAGACGGTTTCCTGTGCAGCAACGAAGCAGTGCTTGACTTCGGCCTCGCCAACGCAAATTCTGTCGATCGCGTCGATGTCCAATGGCCATCAGGAAAAAAACAGACCTTTCATGACTTGGAAGTCAATCGACGCTATCTGTTTGTGGAAGGTAATCCAGAAGCCTATGCCCGTGAACGGTGAGAAAGTGGCTGCATTGATGTTCGGCACCAACATACGGCGTGTAGATCTTGGGCGAGTCTTTTGATAAACGGATCGCATAACGACTTGCATGAATCCTGCCCGATGGCTCAACGCGCAAATGCGTTTTCTTCACCCTCGACAACAAGATAACGTCGTTTGACAGGCAGATCACTGAACTCTGTCCTTACCCCACTTGGCCAGTGAATTACAACGCTGACTGTTTTTGTCGCATCACCAATTCCGAAATGTACGATGGGTTCATTGCTGCACATCAACCCGTCGCCTCCGATTTGCCATCCTGTCCAGCGTTCTTCTCCTGCAACCACCTGAATCTCGGCACCAATAGCTTCTCGTTCACTGGTCGTTCCAACCAGTTCGAATTGAATCCATTTCTCGCCCGGCGAATCATTTTGCAACAGTGCGATGGGTTGATCGAGATGGTTGGCCAGTAAGT
>CAXGRW010000307.1:0-6578 GCA_964012125.1 uncultured Rhodopirellula sp. | reverse complement strand
GATCAGCAACAGCAGGAAAACACACCTGACCAGAAGATGCGGGACTCAAAAGACGAGGCTGATACAGAGGGCGAGGACGATGACTCAGCCGATCCAGCCTCTGGTGAATTGACCGCAGTCAATGAGCAGGAAGATGCCCCCGACCAGGAGCGTGGGGAACCAGCGCTCGTCAATACCGACCAGATGACCGAAGAAGAAGCGCGCAAACTACTGCAATCCATCCGCGACCGTGACATGCTACGGCGTCTCCGGAAACAAGCGGCGGAACGTGCCTTACGTGTGCCAGTTGAAAGGGATTGGTGATAGCGATGACTAAAATACTGGCCCCTTGGGCATTACCATGCTTGCTGCTGTTGACCTGCGTGCCATCACCCGTTGATGCTGCCGACGTCCAGTGCAGCGTATCGACTCGTGAACCGTACGTGAATCTGCCTTTCACATTGCAGATTCAAATCAACAACGCCAAAAGTCAAGGCACGCCTGTAGTCCCTCCGGTCGACGGCTTGGAGATTGTTCCGCAAGGTCCTCCATCCCGTAGTTACCGCACAACGATCATCAACGGCAGGACAACACAAAGAAACACATTGACTTATCTTTACTCGGTCACAGCTACTCGCGAAGGCACCTTCACGATCCCCGCGGCAACAGTAGTGGTTGACGGAAAAGAAAAACAGACCAGCGCTATTCGCGTGGTTGCAACTCAAAGTGAAACCGACGATTTGCTGTTTGTTGAAATCGAAGGCAAGGACGATCAGATCTACGTCGGTGAAGCACTTCAACTTACGCTGAAGGTGTGGGTGCGTGCTTATCGAGACCAGAAGTTCAACGTGACACTGAATGAAGCAACCATGTGGTCTTTGATCAGCGAGCAGACACAATGGGGAAAATTCCAGGAATCACTACAAGAGATGGCCAAGAACCGGAAACGTCCCGGTGGAAAACTTACCCTGCGAGAAGACAGTGAGGGACAGACACGCGAATATTTGTTGTACGAGCTCGATGCCACCGTTTACCCAGACCGCCCGGGCCAGATTGACGGGGATGATGTACGCGTCATTTTGAACTACCCCGAAGAACTGGGGCGTAGTCGAAGCCCGTTCTCCGCTTTCGGCGACGATTTCTTCGGCGGATCAGGAAACGACATGTTCTCGGGATTCGGGTCGCAAATTGTAATCACGAGCACACGACCGGTCATTGCGGAAAATGAGGTTGAAGCGATCACGGTCAAACCGATCCCTGAACAGGGAAGACCAGCGAACTACCGCGGAGCCGTTGGGCAGTATCGTATTGTCAGCGAAGCAAGCCCGGCAGTGGTAAAGGTGGGCGACCCCATCACGCTCAACATCGGAATTGAGGGTAAGGGTCCGATGGATCTACTGAGAGCTCCCGCGCTCGCAGAGCAGGAAAATTTGATCAGTGAGTTCAAGGTGCCCAATCAGCCGCTCGCTGGCTTCGTGGACGGAACCCAAAAAGTATTCTCAACCACCATTCGTCCGCTAACAGAAGGGCCACAGGAAATCCCAGGTATCGAATACAGTTATTTCGATCCCAAGCAGGACACATTTGTCTCGATCAAAAGTGATCCTATTCCAGTCACGGTCGAAGCAGCTGACCTGCTTGCTCTGGATGCCATTGTCGGTACTCAGTCGGGTGAGTCCCCCACCTCGACGTCACCTCCTTCTGACGGCCAGACACCTCAGGCCCGAATTTCTGAATTTCCTGCGGATGTTCTTTCGAACACCCCAAGGCCATACCAAATGCCGACGGCACTGATCGTTTTATTCCTGGTTCCGCCTGTCATGGTCGCTGCAATAGGTCTCTTCCGCAGCCGTCATTACCTGAGTGGTTTCGTTTCGGCGAAATACCGCTTCAACAAAGCCATGGTCAAAGCAACCACGCCTCAAGAGATCGCCCTGGCCATGGAACAACTGCTGCAGCACCGTTACCGTCTGCCGGCCGATTCTTCGCTGCGAAACAGGACGGTGGGTGCGTTGCGTGCTGCCGGACGTGTTGATCCAGCCATCGAAGTCGAGCGTCTTTACCACGACTGCGAGCGAAACGCTGATTCATCGAGAACAGATCAGATTCGCAAAAACGCCGAAAGAATTGCAAAAACACTCGACCTTCCGAATGTTCGCCGATCGCCACAACTAAACGCCCGCTACCTCAAAACGGAATCTGCACTCCTTCTAGTTGCTCTCTTAATATCCCCATTAGCGCTCTCTACATCACACGCAGCCGAATCTGACACAGTGCCACCCGGCATGAGTGAGGCCGAGATCGAGAGTGCTGAGACCGAGGGCGCTGAGACCGGGAAACGGCCAGGTCTCGCTGTAGAGACACCTGAACTGAGCCAAGGCCAAGTCAAAGAATTGCTCGGCGAAGCGTCAAGCATGTACGTACAAGGCATGCAATGCGACGACGAGGGCGACAGCAGCGAGATGCTTGCCACTGCGGCCGAACGGTTGCAGGTACTGGCTGACTCGGGCATTGTGAATGACCAGTTATTCGCGACGCTAGCGAGTGCCCAGGCACGATCAGGCAACCCGGCAAGTGCGGTTGCCAACTATCGCCGCGCCCTGCGGTACGCCCCCAGCAACCAGCAGCACCATGATCACCTTCTGGCAGCACAAGCAGCCATCGGTGCAACAGCATCCAAGTCAGTCAGTAAACTTCAGAGCATCCGCACCTACAACGACGCACTACTCAGCTTCGTGCCCCCCAAAGGCATGTTGATCGTCTCGTTGCTGGCTTGGATCGCCACATGGGGTTTACTCGCTTGGCGACTTGTCTCTGGCCCTCAACCTTGGAAACTGCCCACCGCGTGCCTGGTGCTGCTGGCTGTCACCGCTTTCAGTTCCTACCAGCTTCGTGTTTCTGAATTTTCAGTTGATCACGTGGCTGTCGTAACCCAACCCGATGCCTCGCTGCGAGAAGGTGACGGCATTGAATTTGCGGTTACGAGCGAGAGTCCGTTCCAAAGCGGCGACGTGGTCGAAGTGCTGGACCGACGCGGTATGTGGCACAAGGTTAAGCTAGGCAACGGCCAAAGCGGGTGGCTTCCATCGGATGCCTTGCAATTAATTTAGACGCAATTTTCTCGCTGTTTCGCGGGATTCGTGCTGCCCGAGCGTCCTAATCTCAACGCTTTGTCCGCTCCATTGGAACTCCTCTTTTTTTGAGGGTGGTTCCGCTCGCGCGGTCGATGGTCGAAACTCTTGCTCATGACCGTTGCACCTGACCTGCTGCCGTACGTTTCGAAGGAGTTTAAAACTTCGGGCCAAACGCTTCGTTACCTTGATGAGGGATCGGGTCCCGAAACACTTTTGTGTGTTCATGGGAACCCGACATGGAGCTTCTATTACCGGAAGATTGTCGAGCAATTTTCCCCCCACTACCGCGTGATTGCCGTTGACCACGTGGGCTGTGGACGCAGTGACAAGCCACCACAAAACGAGTTTCCGTACACGCTAGCCTCGCACCGCGACAACCTCGTCGCCTTGATCGATTCGCTGAATCTCGACAAGATTACACTGATCGCCCATGACTGGGGAGGTGCAATTGGACTCAGCGCGATGCTTGAACGCCGCGAACTCCTGAAACGCATCGTGCTATTAAATACAGGAGCTTTTCCGCCTCCCTACCTTCCTAAACGCATTGCAGCTTGCCGTATTCCGGTCTTAGGCAGCTTGGGGGTCAGGGGCCTTAATGCTTTTGCCCGTGCAGCCATCACAATGGCCATGTCTCGCAACAAAATGACTGCGGACGTTGCCCGTGGCTTGCTTGCCCCCTACGACAACTGGCAGAATCGTGTCGCAATTGATGCTTTTGTACGTGACATTCCGATGTCAACGTCCCACCCAACTTACGAGCCACTCTCACAGCTGGAAAAGCAATTGCCGTCGCTTGCCACCCTGCCCTCGTTGCTTGTTTGGGGAATGAAGGATTGGTGTTTCCGCCCAGAATGTTTAAATCGTTTCCAGTCCGCGTGGCCCGACGCGGTCTCGGTAGAGATTCCTGATGCTGGACATTACGTGATCGAGGATGCCCCCGAGGAAACTCTGCAAGCGATATCCCGTTTTCTAAGCCAACCTCAAAGCACAAGCTGACGAGGTAGGTGAATGCATCAATGAGATTCGCTTTCCCAGCAACAGCGCAGGTACGATGCAAGCGATCAATGAATCCATAATGATGAATGGACTCCAAAATGTTGCATGATCCGCTGCAGCCATTCCGCCACCTCTGCATCAGTCCGTCCGCAGCCATAAACTGGGCATGCATTCTGGAAGCAACTGCACCCAAAGTGGGTAATGTGTTTCCTGGGCGTTCTTTCGACGACTTGTCCTATGGCGATTTCACAGCCGCTGCCGAGCTCACTTCGCACTGTTTTGGGCAGAAAGCGAAGCGAATCAGTGAACGCATGCTGAACTCGATAATTCAAGTGCGTGATCGGCAAGGAACCAATGTAAATCTCGGCATCGTGCTGCTATTTGGGCCGCTAGTCGCGGCCGACGAAGTGATCCACAAGAGGTCTGCGTTGACAGAAGGCTTCACACCAACACGGTCCCAGATCACAAACCTGGCCGATTGGATTGACCCCGTCAGCCAAAGCCTTGACCAATTTGACCCAGTTGATGGCTCAAGGATCTATCATGCCATTGAGCTGGCTTCGGCGGGTGGGCTGGGGACCACCGATGAATTGGATGTCAATCAGACTCACCAGACCATTGATATTTGCAAGGCCATGAGTCTCGCGAAAGACCGCGATCAAATTGCTGAGCAATACAGCAGCGGATTCCGTGAATTGATTTTAAACATTACCCCCGTCCTGTCCGACAGCATCAGTACAACTGGAGACGTCTTGCGTGGTATTTGCGATGCCCAAATCCGATTGCTGGCGAAAACACCAGATACACTCATCGCACGCAAAAACGGCATGCAGGTTGCCCATGAAGTACAAAACCGTGCAAAGTCCGTCGATCCCTCGGATGTTACGCAGGTCGATTCATTGGATGAGTATCTGAGGTCCGATGGTCACCAACTGAACCCGGGAACCACCGCGGACCTGCTTGCCGCAGCCCTTTACCTGCTGCTCAGAACCACCCCTTTGGAGAACCAACATGAGTGAAGCGACTTACCGAGTCGACGTCAGTAAAGAACAGTTTGTGTTTTCGGCCGCACACTTCATCACGTTCGCCAGTGACATATGCGAGCGGATCCATGGGCACAATTATGGTGTCCGGGCGAGTGTTGAGGGCCCACTGGACGAGAACCGATACGTTGTTGACTTCATTGCTCTTCGGGATGCAGTGCTACAACAGACTCAGGCACTGGATCATCACGTGATCCTGCCAAGCGACCATGCTGAAATCAAAATAACGAGCGACGAGAAGGAAACCACGGCGACTTTTCGAGATCGCCGTTGGGTTTTTCCGAACGAAGACTGCGTGATTCTTCCGGTGATCAACACGACTGCCGAAGAGATCGCCCGCGTGATTGCCGAACGCGTTATCGCGCAAACCTATGCAAAGTTTGGCCCACACTTGTCATTTCTAGAGGTAGCTGTGGACGAGAACTGTGGGCAATGGGGCGTCTGCCGCATGCCATGGCCTAAAGAGCCACCCGCAACCGTTGACTGATTCGAGTAAATTGGTGGCTACTGACTCCAAGCGAGGAGTCAACGAACACGCAAACGTGAAGAAAACGAGAAATTCATGCACCGTTCCCTGGCCCTCTGCACGTTAATGCTGTTCGTTGTTCTGTCTGCCCAACGCCCCGCCAACGCAGCACCGCCAAACATCCTTTTTGCGATCGCTGATGACCTCTCATATCCTCACATGGGTGCCTACGGCACGGAGTGGATAACCACCCCGGCATTTGATCGTGTTGCACGTGAAGGTCTACTTTTTAATCGCTGCTACACGCCGAACGCAAAATGCGCCCCCTCGCGTTCCTGTATTTTGACCGGTCGGAACTCGTGGCAATTGGAAGAGGCCGCAAACCATTGGTGTTACTTTCCTGCGAAGTTCCGCAGCTACGTCGAGGCACTTGGAACACACGGGTACACCACCGGTATGACGGGTAAAGGGTGGGCTCCGGGGATCGCCTTGGACAAGCAAGGGAAACGCCGGCAAATGACCGGCAAACCATACAGCAAACGCAAAGCCAAACCACCCACCACTGCGATCAGCAACAACGACTACGCAGGAAACTTTCGGGATTTCCTTAATGCCAGTCCCAAGGAGGAACCGTTTTGCTTCTGGTACGGCGCTACCGAACCACACCGACGATATGAATACAGAAGCGGTGTGCAGAAAGGTAACAAGAAACTATCCGACATTGACCAAGTTCCCCTGTTCTGGCCAGACAATGAAGTTGTGCGACACGACATGCTTGACTACGCACTGGAAGTGGAACACTTCGATCACCACCTGCAACAGATGCTTAACGAACTTGAATCGCGGGGGATGCTAGACAACACACTCGTGGTGGTGACGGCAGACAATGGGATGCCCTTTCCACGCATCAAAGGTCAGGAATACGAGATGAGCAACCATCTCCCCTTGGCAATCATGTGG
>CAXGRW010000306.1:0-6585 GCA_964012125.1 uncultured Rhodopirellula sp. | reverse complement strand
TTTTATTACTGAGTCAGAAAACGCTGAGCCTGCGGACGTAGGTAACAATCAGCGCACTGATGACAGGTGCAGTGAAAATTGGAGCCAGCTCACCCAACGTTTGTCACGGTTGGCTCACCCCAAGCATGCACAAAAAATGTTTGGTGATGAAGAAGGTCAGCTTGGGATTTATCTCTGGGGCGTGGCGGCAGCCCAAGGTGGCGAGTGCGATCGGCTGATCGTCGCTTTGTCCGCTCTGACACGTGCAAAAGAGCAGCCGCCTAGTACAGAAAGCAAGGAAGCTGATTTCATCGATTTCGATCGTGAGGCAGCAGCTTTCATCGACTCGATCGATAGTCGGCAGATGTTCTCTCCCCTCGACTGCCATTTCGCGGTTATCTGGGCAGCGGCTTTGCCAGCACTTGCGAGCCGCATTGAAGCTCACCGGTGGTGGAGGCTGACGTCTACGCTGCAGCATCTGCATGAGTCTGTTCTGCAACGCAGCACTCCTTACAGTGTGGATCACCTAATGCTCGCTGGCGAACTGGGGCTGACACTTGCGTGGCGTGTTCCATGTGTGGCTGCCTGCAAGCGTTTAGCAGTAAGTGCGGGTGATTCGGTCAGGATGTGGTGTGATCGGGAGCAAGAGGCCGTTTCTGGAGTGTTGGGTAACGCGGCAAGTGTTCGTCTGGTCTTGGCATCGTTGTTACGCTGTCAGAAATTGCTCGAGAAAGTAGCTAAACGTAAATTCCGGAAGTCAGATCGAGGCATACAGGCTGTCTTGGCCGAGTGGGCAGCGGCATTGACCCACCCGTTGGGGACCGCGTTGAGTATCGGTTCGGTAGAAGCGATGTCGGCTGACGATGAAAAGTTTGGGTTGATCGCTACGTTGCAAAGTGAATACCCCGAAATGTTGAGTGCGGCCTTTTCGGCGGCCCGCGGTGAAACACCGGTGGGTGGACGACTTGCATGGGAGGTGGGGCTGCCTGACACATGGCACCATGACCAGGATGCAAAATTGGCCATTGGGTTTGCGGATTGGGATGTAAGACAGGGAAGATTCCATCTCGACTACTCAGGGGAGTTTCCGGAGTTGGAGCTTTTTGCTGGTCGCAGGCGATTGTTCTCGGGAAGGGTGCAGGTGCGTCTTGAATTGGACGGCGTTGAGCGGCAACCTTGCGGCGAGTGGACCGAAGTCTGTGAACACAGTGACGACGACGTGCACTATTTGGAAATTGAGCAGCCGTGGAGTGGTGGACTTGTTCTGCAAAGACAGATAATGCTTGTCCGGGACGATCGATGCGTGCTGCTCGCAGATAGTGTGATTCCGGATGAACCCACTGATGTTTCAACATCGACGATTGATTATTGGTGCAACCTGCCGCTAGGTCAGGCCATCAGTTGGTCGCCCGAAACAGAGACTCGCGAGGGATTTCTTTGCGACGGAAAGCGAAGGGCATTAGTGGTTCCACTAGCGGCCGGAGAATGGTCAACGGGGCCCACTGATTCAACGTTGGGAGAGACCAGTGACGGGCACCTGCAACTTTTCGTTCGAGGCCGGAAATCACTTTATGCACCGCTTTGGTGCGATTTGCAGAAACGTCGGTTCACACGCCCGAGGACTTGGCGGCAGCTAACAGTGGGAGATCAGCTGAAACTGGTCCCCCGGCATGAAGCCACCGCCTATCGCGTTCAGGCAGGATCTGAACAATGGATGGTGTATCGCTCTCTTGGGGAACGATGCTGCCGTACGGCATTGGGCAAGCATTTGGTGGCAGAGTTTTACGGGTCACGTTTTTACGCCAGTGACGGCTCACACGAAGAATTGGTAACGGTAGACGATAAGTGTTCCACGGATGATGACTGAACAGCAGACGCAGCAGAGAATTGATGAGAATTGGCAGTTTGTGCAGCAGCAGGTTCGTGAAAGCGCCCTGGCGTGCGGACGAGATGCAGATTCAGTTCGCATCATTGGCGTGTCAAAGTACGTGGACGAAACACTGACGCGAGCGCTAACCACAGCGGGTTGTCGTGAATTGGGTGAAAGCCGTCCACAGTTGATGTGGCAGAAGTCACAAGCGATGCAGGATGTGACGCCGCTGTCGTGGCACATGATCGGGCATCTGCAACGCAATAAGGTTCGACGTTCGTTGCGTTGCAAACCTATGATCCACTCGGTAGACAGTGAACGAGTACTGTCCGCGATCGCTGAGGAAGCTGTGCAGCAGGAGATCTGCATTAACGTGTTGCTCGAAGTAAATATCAGTGGTGACGAGGCCAAAACCGGGTTCTTACCCGATGCCCTTGAATCCGTGCTTGAATCCAGTCACAAATCGGGCATTGAAATCTGTGGCTTGATGGCGATGGCCGGTTGGGGTACGGACCCGACAGCTGCCAGAAAGCAGTTTGAGAAAACGAGAGAACTTCGGGATCGGTTGCAACTGTCGACTGGATGGAAGTTGCCCGAACTTTCGATGGGCATGAGCGGTGATTACCAAGCCGCCATTCGCGCTGGTTCGACGATGGTTCGGATTGGCTCCAGTCTGTTTGACGGCGTGATAGAGCGAAAATAAGATGCGAATTGATATCTTTGCTACTCCCAACGCGAGTCGTACCAAGGTGGGCGGAGTGCATGAGGGGAAGTTGAAGGTGCGGGTTGTCGCGGTTCCTGAGCAAGGACGCGCAAATCATGCGATTATCCTCGCGTTGGCAAAGGCACTCGGTGTGCGGAAGTCGCAGGTCCTGCTCGTTGGAGGAGCAACAAATCGTCGCAAGACCTTCGAGATTTCCGAAGATGAGGCGGTGTTAACGCCCGTGGTGGATCGCTTGCTGAGGGGGTGAGCAAGTGGAAGGCTTGCTCGCGCGGGGAAAGGCACGGTTGCACTTGTGTACTGGGCTACTGCTCAAAGAGGGAGCGGAGAATAGCAATCGGGCCATGTGGGCCTCTTCTGAACAATGTTAGGCAGAGTGTCGAATCAGTGGCTCGCAAGGAGTTGGCAAAGTATCTTGGTCGTCAGGATTGGTCCAACATCTCCTGTACCCGCTGCTCGATCGTTGCGGTAATGGTAGTTGTTTGCGATTTGACTTTGCGATCGCTGCTGACTTCCACAGGCTCTCCGAAGGATACCTTCACTCGCCGTTCGGCTTTGATGTCAGCTGTTGTTTTCTGTAAAACGTCTTCTTCAAACTTGTCGATGGTTTCTGCCATTCTGTCGATTGACGGATGATCGTCAACATAGTCACCCGGATAGCTGAACGATTGGACGACAAGGAACAGGTCTTCCATGTCATGGTTCAGTTGGTTTGCCTGTTTTGTGTCTGAATCACCGGCAAGTTCCTTTTCCATGATTGTCTTGCGAGCAGCTTTGACACGTTCGGGAATGCTCTTGGATGAAGATCCGATTTCGTTTCGCTGCTCGACCTCGGCGAGTATGTGTTCGCGTAGTGATGCGATTCGGTCTGGTAGCCGACCTGACTGGGTAGTTTTCAGGTATTCCAGTTCTTTAACCATGAGCAGCACTTCTGCAAACTCGTAAATGCGTTTTTCAAGTGGCTCGTTTATTTTGGGCCGCCAAAAAATCGAAGTCTCCAGCTCACTCATTGTGTCAAGCAGTGAAGGCGTTGGGTCATCGACATAGTTGTATCGAATGGCACAAGGTATACAGGTGATCGGCCGTTTGCTTTTTCTCGCAGCTGCAACGGCGATAGCGGCGGCACCCTCGCGGAACGGCGTGACTCGTCCATTGCAGTGATAGATTTCACCTTCCGGAAAAATGACAAGTGGTTCCGGCTTTTCTTGCAGGATGCTGGTGGCCAGCCGAAAGGCACCAATGTCGTTGGCTTCTCGATCAACGCTAAAGCAGCCATGTTTGGTAAGAATCCAGCGAGCGAGCCATGATTTGTCGTCGAACACGTGCCACGTTGCCATCACGTGTAACGCTGTACCGACTTGATCAGCTGCAGAGTAAATCACATAGGGATCTGCGTGGCTGGAGTGGTTGGGCATGATCATCACGCCCTCTCCGTTATTGAGCCGTTCCTGAACGATGCCCGCGCCTTCTACCTGGATGTCAGAGATTTGGATTGCACGTTTGCGCTGCCTGTCCCGGAAAGGGCGCAGGAATTTCACCAGTGCGGGGCTGACGTTGGGTTTCCATGCCTGCGGCGCGAAGAGCATTGTGTAACGATTCATGGTTCAGTGCCTTGCCATTTCACTTGATTCAATTCCGCCATCGCTAAAATCAAAGCTTGCGTTCCGTCTTTTGCATGGCCTTGTGCCACAACGGCTTGATAAAACTGCTGCGCAAGTGCCAGTCCGGGCAATGCGAGGTTCATGGCCGCCGCTTCATCAAGTGCGATGCGCATGTCCTTGATGAAGTGCTCAACGAAGAATCCGGGTTCGTAATCACCTTCGATCATCCGGGGGGCCATGTTGGTCAGCGACCAGCTACCAGCGGCGCCTGATGAGACGCTCTTGAGCACAGTCGTAAGGTCCAGTCCGGCCTTGGTTGCATACAGCAGCGCTTCGCAGACGGCAATCATGCCAGAGGCGATCAATGTCTGGTTGACCATTTTGGTATGTTGCCCGCGGCCCGGGCCGCCCTGACGCACAATGGTGCTTCCCATCAATTCAAACAGTGGGGTCACGCGGTCTACATCATCCGTAGCACCTCCTATCATGATTGAAAGTGTACCGTTTCGCGCACCTGTGTCTCCACCACTTACGGGAGCATCAATGCTCGCGACACCCTGCTTGTCTGACTCCTGTGCGATCCGTTCAGCAAGGGAGGGCTTGCTGGTTGTCATGTCGACAATCGTCATCCCTTCGGATGACCCGCTCAGCACGCCGTTTTCTCCAAGAATCACGCGTTCGACATCGCTGGGAAACCCTACGATGGTGAACACCACGTCTGACTGTTCAGCGACTTCCTTGGGAGAATTCACAAGGACTGCGCCGCGATCCACCAACGATGCCGCCTTTTCCGGAGTTCGATTGAATACTGTCGCTGCGTAGCCTCCAGCCATCAAGTGACCACACATGCTGCTTCCCATCACACCGGTGCCAATCCAACCAATTCGAGTTTTCCCGGGAGCGATGGCAGGAAGGAGTTGCTTCTTATTCACGTTTGCTGGTTCTCTGAGGTGTATAGGTATCGCGACTTGCGGACACCAACATAGCAGGCGTGACACAGTAGAAAAACGTATCACGGCAGATTTGCTTTTGCTGTGATCGGGTTTCACCCGCTTCAAAGACTCAGGCGGCGTGCCAGCGTTGTACCTCTTCTTCAGAAGTGCCTAACCAGATTGCGGTGGTCCAGTCGGGCAACTTTTGTCGAATATCCGATAACCCAATCACAAGATCTCGACTTTTACCACCCGGGCGGGCGATTGCTGCGGTGATTTGCATGGTAGCGATCTGCGTGTCGTCCGCAGATCGCTGTTGACGTGCTGATTGACGGGTAACCGTCGAGTTAGATGCCGCAGTGGGGTCTTCCGAGACGCAAAGCTTATCTGCTTTTCGGAGGTGCCTCAGCTTGGCAGCGGTCATGCGGCCCAGCGAGCGGTTTACTGATTTTACATGCCATGCGGCAATCTGGTCGGAAACAAGTGTTCGCACACCGGGTAGGTTTCGGTACCAGTCGATTCTTAGATCACGATCGGTATGGGCGGCAAGTTCTCTTGACAGTTCAACAAAGAACTGTTTCCGAAACGACAGATAAGGCGGTGTCACCAAAACAGGCGTGGACGCACGTCTGTCTGCAAGTGTAATGATTTGGTGAGCTATCTGCGGTAACGGCATTGGAACGTATCGACTTGGTTCAGGACACTCTGAGCACGGGGCCGGAAACATAAGGTTCTCAGCTCTTCGATCTCATGCGTTTGAGCATTCTTTGGTAGTCGTTCGACGGGAGAATCGCGTCTACGGAGCTTTCCCGCTTGTCGATACGATGAATGTCCACTTCGTCCTCGATGATCAACATGTCGCTGTCATCATGGTGGATGCGGAGGAGATTATCCTGCGGCTCCGCTTCGTGCTCGTCCTGAGCATGCTGCTGCAACCCTTCATTTGTTGAGTTGGGGTCTATTGTTGACTCGTGCAGACCAGCCAGATCTCCGGCTGCGGCAAATTGCTTGGGATTGCCATGATGGTCAGACACAAAATCCAGCGTTGCGGATTCAACCGAAGGCTCGTCGAACTCCCCGAGTTCATCTTGAAATGAGATGTCAAGAGATGAGTGGTCGCCATCTTCATGATGCATTTTGTTGGGCATTTGATGTGCGTCATCACAGTACTGAATTTCGTCGGTATCCGTGATGTGAATCAGTTCGCTGACACCAGTTAATTTTTGGTGAATCACAATGTCTTGAGGCAAGACCGTCTCGATGGTGGCTGCAGGCCGTTCGGTTGGCATCTCAGCACGGTTGGGTTCTGGTTGAAGATCTACCTCTTCTTCTTGGTCAAAGCTGCCAAACAGCTCAGCGTTGGTCTGCGTTTTTGCGTAATCCCCGGTCAACGCGCTGTTCTGTTCGTCGGTTGCCAAGTGCTCGTTGGTTGCCAAGTGCTCGTCGGTTGCCAAGTGCTCGTCGGTTGCCAACGCGGGTGAA
>CAXGRW010000305.1:0-6606 GCA_964012125.1 uncultured Rhodopirellula sp. | reverse complement strand
TGCTATCTGGCGCGTCAGATGAATTGGTGCGTAAAGCTGGCAGGGTCGGCAATGGAATACAGCCAGCGACTCGCGTGGAGCCGAAGCAGCAGGAAAGTAGTCAGTGGTGGCGACGAGGTACTCAGTACTACCTGACAGCGACCGTGTTGGGGCGTTTTGACAAGAACCGAAACGGTCGCTTGGAAAAGGACGAAACAGTCAGTTTGGGATTTCCACCGGGGAAAATTGATCTCAACCGTGATGGGGAACTCTCTCGCGAGGAACTTCACGCCTATCTGTTGGAGTTGCAGGAAGAAATTGGCGATCTCGGCGAGGGGCTTCCCGGGTGGTTTTTCGAACTCGATGAAAATCGTGACGAGCAGATCGCCATGGTCGAATTCGCAACCGAGTGGACGGCAGAAAAAATTGCCGAATTCACCTCGTATGACGGTAATGGTGATGGCTTGCTGACTGCAAGTGAGGTGCTGAATGCAAAGGCTCTTGTGGGTGGTAGTTATTCAAATAACGATGCTGAAGTCTTGGCACCAAAGAAAACTGTGATTTCCGAAATCGAAGTGCTCGAGGATTTTGTAATTGGTGATTTGAATTTGCGTCTCTCAATTACGCACTCGCATACGTCCTACCTGGATGCTTACTTGACGGGGCCAGATGGGCAGCGCATCGAACTATTCACTGAAGTGGGTGGACATGATGACCACTTTGATGGAACGATCTTTGACGATCAGTCACAGGCACCGATCACGAAAGCTCGGCCACCCTTCCAAGGAAGCTTCATTCCTGAAGCGGCTTTGAAGAGACAGCCCAGTCTGTCAAGTTTTAATGGCAAAAGCGTCAAAGGCGTTTGGCAGCTTGTTGTGCGTGGGTCTCGTAGTGAGCGGTGGGGCATGCTGCACAGTTGGGAACTTATCGTGACACCAGTTGACGATATGATGGACTCGGAAAATGAGAGTGCTGAGGTATCTGCCAGTACGAGTTCCGCAGCTTCTGCAACTACCGCGGTTTCCCAATCCGCACCACAAAAACCGGCGGCAAGCGGAGCAGCTGCACAGACTGCTGCTGCAAGGGCTAGCATGAGTCGAGAAGCAGACTCGCGAAAATCGGATGCGAGGCGGGTCGCGATGGAAAGATATCAGCAGATCCTCAAGAGTCGTGAAGGTATGACAGGAACCGAGGCAAAGCAGATTTACATGCAGAAGTACGGATCGGGAGCCAAAGGCGGTAAGTCTGGATACGGGAAGAAAAACAAAGATGATAATGGAAAGAAGTACGAAAAGTTCCAAAAGGATAAGTCTGATTACACGCGTGGTGGCTGATCCTTGGTTCCCCTCAGCTTCATAACGAATCACCTGATGCCCGTGCGACAGTTCTGTTGCACGGGCTTTTTTGTACTCGAACGGTTGATCGGTACAGGACATAGTTGAACGTAATCTGTTAAATCAGTTCCTAAAGCTGACATTCACTTGCCAAAGGTTGTGCACTGGTGGGCTGCTAGCACACAATGCTGCAAAATCTCTCAACTTCACGCCTGTCATGGATTTGGATAGAAGCATGGAACGAATGAAGTATCCCCTGCTAGCTCTTCTGTTTTTTTGTTGCTCACTTGAACCAGTCGTCGGCGCAAAGAGCTCGAACAGCGAGAGTTCGAACGGTGAGAGTTCGAATGGCGAGAGACGCTGCAATGTTGTTTTGATCTTCTGTGATGACTTAGGATACGGCGACCTTGGGTGTTATGGCTCTACTGTCAATCGCACGCCCAACATTGATCGGTTGGCGGCCGAAGGTCAGCGTTTTACCGACTTCTATTCGTCGAGTCCGGTCTGCACGCCATCACGTGCAAGCTTGATGACGGGCTGTTATCCGCGGCGGGTCGGTTTGCACGAAGATGCAACCGGGCACTGGGTGTTGATTCCGAGAAGTCGGCGGGGGCTGAGTCCCGACGAAACGACGTTGCCTGAGATGATGAAAGCTGCTGGATATGCTACGGCATGCATCGGCAAATGGCATCTTGGAGACCAGATTCAGCACTTGCCGACTGCCCATGGTTTCGACAAGTATTTTGGAATCCCTTACTCCAACGACATGCAGCAGGCCGGACGCGGTGATCCTCCCTTGCCTCTGGTCGAACAGGCGACTGTCATTGAAGCGCCGGCAGAT
The DNA here is from genome assembly GCA_964012125.1 of uncultured Rhodopirellula sp. Lineage (GTDB taxonomy): Bacteria > Planctomycetota > Planctomycetia > Pirellulales > Pirellulaceae > Rubripirellula. The sequence continues at coordinate 4,452 of CAXGRW010000305.1, read as the reverse complement.
CAGTCGCAACTCACTCAGCAATACACTCGTGAGGCAGTTGAATTCATTGAGGATCATCAGCGAGAGCCTTTCTTTCTTTACTTGCCGCACACCTTTCCTCACTTGCCACTGCACGCATCGAAACGGTTTCTGGGAAAGAGCAAGAATGGTCGTTACGGCGACTCTGTCGAAGAGATTGACTGGTCGACCGGGGAGATCCTTGATTGCCTGAAACGACTCGGCCTCAAAGATAATACGATGGTGATCTTCACGTCCGACAACGGATCGAACGGAAGGAATGGAGGGTCCAACGCTCCGCTGGCTGGTCGAAAAGGGTCTACCATGGAGGGTGGTATGAGAGTCCCGATGGTAGTGCGATTGCCGGGGGTAATCCCAGCCGGCACGGTTTGCTCGGAGCTGGCGACAACCATGGATTTGCTACCAACTTTGGCAAGTCTTGCCGAAGGAAAACTGCCTGATCATGAGATTGATGGACGAGACATCTCCAGTCTGTTGCGAGGAGAGTCAGACGCGCGGTCCCCGCATGAAGTCTTTTATTATTACCGACGTCGGCAGCTACAGGCGATTCGTTGGGGACATTGGAAATGGCATTTGCCGTTGGCCAGCACGTTTCCACGATGGAATGATGCGACCTTCAAGAGCAAGGGGCGAGCAGGAAAGTTGATAGATCTTGAGACGGATCTAAAAGAACAGACCGATGTCGCGTCGAGCCATCCACAGGTGATGGCGAAAATGCGGGCGTTCGCGAAGGATGCAACGCAAGATTTGGGAAACGAAGCTGCAACGGGGTCCGGACAACGGAAGTCGCTGACCTTGGATCACTCCATGCCGATGACACTGCCGTGATTTCTGCCACTTCCGGTGAGGAGTCGCAGCCATTGCGAATCCTGAACTAGTCTCTGTGTCTATCGCGTTTCGGTCAGGTTCTATCGCGTTTCGATCAGGCCAAGATCTCTTTGACGATGTTTCCGTGAACATCGGTCAGTCGGAAGTCGCGACCTTGGAATCGGTAGGTCAAGCGTTTGTGGTCGATCCCGAACAGATGCAACATGGTGGCGTGCAGGTCGTGGACATGGACTTTATTTTCTACGGCACTGTAGCCTAGTTCATCCGTTGCTCCCCAGGAAAAGCCTGGCTTGATTCCGCCGCCTGCCATCCAGCAGGAAAAGCCCATGATATGGTGGTCGCGTCCAGAGCCCTGCGCCATTGGCGTGCGTCCAAATTCTCCGCCCCAGATGATCAAAGTCTCATCGAGCATGCCTCTTTGCTTCAGGTCCTTCACTAAGGCCGCAGTTCCTTTGTCAACGAATTTCGCAGTCGTCTGAGCACCACCCTTGATGCCGCCATGGTGGTCCCAGCCACGATGGTAAAGCTGGATGAAGCGGACGCCACGTTCGGCAAGTCGTCGTGCCAGTAGGCAGTTGGACGCGAATGAGCCGTCTCCACCTTTGGTGCCATAAAGGTCAAGGATATGTTGTGGCTCTTTGGACAGATCCATTAATTCAGGGGTCGATGTCTGCATTTTGAATGCGAGTTCATATTGTGCAATTCGCGTCGCAATTTCGGGATCCTGGTAGGTTGCATTACCGACATCATTGAGCGATTGCACGGCGCGAATTACCTCACGCTGGCTTTTCAGGTCGACTCCCCTGGGGCTATTCACATACAGGACGGGGTCGCCCTGCGAACGGAATTCAACTCCTTGGAAGCGGCTGGGTAAGAACCCACTGTGCCATTGTCGGGCTGCAATTGGTTGTGACTGGCCACCACCGACTGAAGTCAGCACCACGTAGCCGGGCAGGTTGTCGCATTCACTGCCCAAACCATAGAGTAACCAGGATCCCATTGATGGACGCCCGGGAATGGAGGTGCCCGTGTTCATCAACGTGTGCGCCGGATCATGGTTGATTTGATCTGTCTGCATCGATCGGATGACACAGATGTCATCAGCGATGGATCCAATCTCGGGCAGGATGGAACTGATTTCGAGCCCTGATTTTCCGTATCGTTTGAATTCGTGTTGTGGGCCCAAGCACTTCAGGTTGTTTGCCTGGCCCTGCAATTGGGCGATTTGTTTGCCTTCGGTGTACGACTTGGGCATCGGCTTGCCGTCCATCTTGCCCAATTCTGGTTTGGGATCCAGTGTTTCAAGATGTGAGGGGCCGCCAGCCATGCATAGATGGATCACACGTTTAATCTTTCCACCGCCTTCCTTCAGCGGATAGACCCCGTTCCACTCGGGAACCTCAATATCAGTGTCCCCACCAGAAGCCAGATTGGGTTCCAGCATCGAAGCCAGAGCAGCTGCTCCAATTCCATAAGAGCCTTGTCGCAAAAAGGTCCGACGACACAGGTGACTGGCAAGTGAGTTTTTCATTTCGATGAATCCAGCTGTAGCTGAAAAAAGAACGGTGAATTAGTTGCGTGTGATGAATTCGTGCATATTCATGATGGCCCGAGTCGCTGACAGCAAAGCGGCTGTCTCAATCGGATCAAGTGAATCATTAACGGGAGCCAAGCCAACAGCAATCAGTTCTTTTGCTGCATCTGGATTGGCCTGATAGTGTGCACGCTGCTGTTGGATCAGCGAGGTCAAAATTTTGACTTCCTGATCATTTGGTTCTCGGCTCAATGATTGGCTGATTGCCTGAGTGATTCGTTCTTCGTCGGTCGACAAATTACTGGTCAGTAAACGTTCAGCAAAAACTCTAGCCGCTTCCACATAGGATGGGTCATTCAATAGCACCAAGGCAGCGAGTGGCGTATTTGATCGTGGGCGTTCCGCGGTGCATTCCTCGCGTGCTGGGGCATCAAACGATTTCATGGCGGGATGCAGGAACTGCCGTTGCCAGTGGGTGTAGACACCGCGGCGATATTGGGCAGTACCGGAGTCTTGTTTGTAGGTACGCCTTGGGAAGTTCAAGTGCCTTAACAGGCCGGCAGGCTGATATGGTTTGACGCTGCGCCCACCAATTTCATCAACTAGCAGGCCACTTACCGCCAGTGCATTGTCACGGATCAGTTCGGCATCCAGTCGATAGCGTGATTGTCGTGACAGCAGACGATTGAAAGGATCCGTGTCGGCCAGTTCCGAGCGTGGCAAGGACGATTGTTGATACGTTTGCGAATTCGCGATCAGCCGGACCATGTGCTTGATGTCCCAACCGCTGTCGATGAATTCTTGTGCCAATGCGTCAAGCAGTTCCGGGTGAGAGGGATACTCACCCTGTGACCCGATGTCGTCAAGTACTTTGCTGAGGCCTGTGCCAAAAAACAATTTCCAAAGCCGATTCACAAAGACGCGGGCGGTAAGAGGATTGTTATTTGCTGTGAGCCAGTGGGCCAGATCAAGCCGATTGATCGGGCTTTCCTTGGCTTCGATTTGTGGCAGAAAATGGGGGACATTCGGAGTCACAACTTCACCCGTCATGTCCATCCAGTTGCCACGCGGCAGCACACGCATTTCACGAGGGGCGACGGCCTGCGTGATGAGAGTGCTTCGTGTGTGAGCTTTTTCTGTGTTCGTGCGTTCTTTTTTCGCAGCATCGATTTTGCCGCGGACATCGCTGAGTTGTGGGCTAATCGTACGATAGTGGGCGACTAATTTCGCATCCTGTTCTTCGCTACGTTTGTCAGTTGCGATAGCCAGGATTGCTTGGACTTCCGCAGGAAGTTTTTCCTTGGCATCCAAGACGACTTCACCAGTGGTGCCCGACAAGCGAAAGTAGCCGAGCGTGTGGCCAAGGTTTGTGTGGTTCTGATCTATCTCGACCAGCAGGGTTACAGGGGCCTTTGGATCCAGTGGCGTTTCAAACTCGGCAATCCATGAGTTGGATTTTCCGGATTGAGGCATGACTGCCCAGCCCCACGTTGCCCCTTTGCTGTCGCCATCGATCGCAGCGATGGCTTTCCAGCCTTTGTAAGGATTGCTGTTGCCATCGGCTTGCTCGAACGACGCTTTGGCGTTGACCAGTTTGAGGGGCGTGCGTTCGCCAGCAGCATTGATCGTGTGTACTTTGACTTCGCTAATGACAAAATTTCCGTTCCCTGCACGGCCAGGTCCTTTTTTCGGCAGTGAGTCATGGGGAAGTACCTCGATGCGAATGCCTTTGAGTTTGTCGGTCTGATCCTTCAGTGTCACGCTGTATGTGTTGGTTTCTTGGCCAGGTCCAGAGGCGAGAATCGAGTGGTCCGGTTGGGCAGCCAGCTTGGTCCCGTGTAAAGCAGAAAGGGTTGCGGGTTCCATTGCTTTCCATCCAGTGCCCGCCTTTTCCTGTTCGGTAACCCACTGCTGAAATGCTTCATTGATGTCCGTGGTTTCGTAGGTGTTTTGTAGCTCAGCAAGGCGGCCATCGATGATTTTCAATAGCCCGGCCAGTTCATCGTCGGCAACTTGCACGGTGGGACCCCACGCTCCATCACGATTGGCTCCGGCGTACAAACCTCGCTCTT
>CAXGRW010000304.1:0-6632 GCA_964012125.1 uncultured Rhodopirellula sp. | reverse complement strand
TGTGGTAAAACAGGATTACCGATCAAACTCAGTGATCCGAGCGATCATTGATTCACCCCAGTTTAATTGCCGCCAGGACGAAGGTTCATGACAAAGCAACCGTACATGGTCACACGACGGCATTTGCTTAGGGGCATGGGGAAAACGGCGATTGGTTTGCCATTGTTGGAAATCATGTCACCTGCCGTTGCAACGGCATCGGCAAGAGCTAAGACTGATGCCAAGACCAAACGTTTGTGCGTTCTCTACAAAGGCTGCGGTGTCTTTCCTCACGCGTGGGACATTGCTGGTGGAACTGAAACGGACTTTAAACTATCGCCTTTGTTGCAGCCGCTCGCCAATGTCAAAGATGATCTTCTCGTCTTGCGGAATCTTGATCATCTGTTTGGGAAAAACAATGGTGGCCACTTAGTTGCTCCGTCTTTGAGTATGACCGGCGCGCTGCCGGACAAAAGCAAAAAAAGCTACAGCAGTCTTGATCAGATTGTCGCAGACAAAATTGGCAAGCAGACGCCTGTAAAATCATTGCAGTTGACAGCAGATTCGTTGTGGAAGCAGCACCCTTGGATCAACTATCTTTCGCATGATCAAAAAGGGAATCCGATTCCACCCGATCGTGATCCGGGACTCGTTTTTGATAAGCTGTTTCGTGGGATGAATAACAGTAGTTATCGTGAGCAAACAAAAAGCGTTCTTGATACGGTCAAAGAGAGTTCAGGCGATATTCGTCGAAAAGCGAGTCGTTCTGACTTGGCTGTTTTGGATCAGTATTTTCAGTCTATCCGCGAGGTTGAGCAACGGCTGAAGTCGTTTCAAAGTGTGGCAAATCCCGCCAGAGAAAAGAAACTCGCAGCGCTCGATAACTTTTCCATCGACGCTGATCTGAGTGGGAAAATCAAGGCGATGCTGGACTTGATTGCGCTCAGTTTCTGGACTGATACGACGCGTGTCGCAACCATGATGATGGCGAACACCAACAGTCGTTGCACTTATGGATTTCTTGGGCTCAATGAAGAAATGCATTTCATGTCTCATTACGTTCGCAACCGAGGAATTTTGCCCGGGTTCAATAAGATCAATCAATGGCACACGACTCAGTTTGCGTACTTGCTTGAAAAACTGAAGGGCTTCCGCGAAGGTGAGGGGAATGTTCTGGACAATTCCATCGTGATGTACATGTCAGGAATCAAACATGGCGATTACCATACGCTCACTGATATTCCTGTCGTGCTTGCCGGGAAAGGTGGCGGGGTGATCAGCCCAGGAAGACACGTGCGATATCCCGAGCCGACCCCCTTTCCCAACCTGTTGCTGACGCTCGCGAATTCAATGGGGGTTGAGCGGACTGAACTGGGGGACAGCACGGGCACGCTGGATGGGATTTCCAAACCAGCGGGGCATCCGATGACAATCAAGGATGATGGGTCGTGGCGTGTGACAAGTGATGATGGTACCGATTTTCTTGCCAAGGGACTGCTGCTCGTCAGTGACGATATCAACGACACCAACGCCTACTATTTGCAACTGTCCGACAAGTCCAAACTGGAAATCCGTGTTTCATTCGGAGTTGTACATCGTTTGGTCTTTGATGCCAAAGTGGGCCGAGTGGTCGCCATCAAGGGTAAGTGGGGCATGCGGGACGGTCGAAAAATCATTGTCAGTCTCGAGTATCAAACGTCATGATGCGTTGGCACTGAGGCCAGTTTCACGCAATAGGCAGCCGTGAGTACGCTTGGTTTTACACACCAAGTTACGTGGGCTCATCAAAGACGCGGTGGAAAGCCAAGCTCAAGGAACACTTTGATGTCCTGCGGTGGGGTGTAGGTATCAACGCGAACTCGCTTATCTTCGATCGTCAGCCCAAACGACGAGACTCTGTCAACTTCTTTGCCGACTGCCGCTCTGTCTTCACTGATGCCAAGATCCAGCAGATATCCCAGTCTGGAAATCGCCGCATGGATTTCGAAAATGGTGTCGCTATTGGCCCGCGCGCGAAACGTCTGACAGGCTTTGTGAGTGTTGAGTGCGGACTCAGGTAGTTTCTGTTTGGCAATCGCTCTTTCCAGAATTGAGGTTTCGGAGCCCACCAACAATAGGACTTCCTTGCCAACGGTGGCGATTCTTACCTTTTGCCATTCTGGTCCGAACAATGTCTCCATTTTATTACGGGTCTGCTGTACGTCACTCTGGAATTGCATGGTCAGTATGCCAATATCTGACATGGCCAATGTTTCTTCCTGAGGTGCGTACGTGAAAGACGGCTTTAGCTTTTTGAACAGACTGCCTTTGAGCAATTCGGCACGACTGGCTGTAATATCAAGGTTGAAACTTTCAAGTACTTCTTTCGCTGCCAGGCGGAGTTCGAGGTCACGTGTCTTCATTGCTTTCTCAAGAGCAGGGCGAGCACGAGCACCGAGAAGCTTTAATTTGAATTTTGCGAGCTCACGGCGTTGGTAATGCGACTCGCCAAGTTCGGCCACGAGTCCCTCAATCTTTGCTTGCGGAAATGCAATCGCTGCTTCTGCATCACTCATGGATGCTGCGTTGACAAACGGAGTCAGGCCCGTAAGGTCTGTCAGGAAGGCATCCGGGTCATCTGTGGTAAGCACACCCAGCAAACTGAAGTCGCCGTAACGCTTGCGGTTTGAGCTTTCGTAAAGGACGAGATGACCACCTTTGATACGATCCAGTGCTTCGCTAAGTAGACCGTCAAGTTGGTATGAGTCTGAATGAATGGAGGTGCGGGCGATCTGGGCGGAAATCGCATCCCGAGTGATGGATAAAATTGAGCCCAGTACCCCGCCTGTTGTTTTGCTGTCGGCTTGTAACGCATGAGTGGCAAGGATCTTTCCGCGTGGCATTCGGGCTAGCGTTGTATCACGCGTGCTGTCAAAAAATTCGCCCAGAAGGTTTTTCGAATCAAGGTTTTTTAGACCAGCAATCGTTGTGGTGCCGATCCCGGTGTCAAGGCGAATGCCGCATGCGGCATACTTAAGGTCATCGAGGAACTTGCGCACGTTATCGTCTTGGCTTGCACTGATGGAGGAGTTCAGAAAATAACGCAAATCGCCTTCGAAAGCTGATTGCCCCAGTACGAGGAGAATGTCGTCGCTTGCCAGTATTTCCTTGTCTTTGGCGGATAGATTTTCCGACAGCGAGTTTGCAGGTTTTGGGGTGTCCAGTAACGCTTCGGATGAGCTCATCGCAAGTTGGTTCCCTGTCAGTCGGACAAATGCAAAGCGAAATGGGAACGCATTGACAGGTTTGGGGAGTTGGTAAGCCTGACCTTTCCGAAGTTTTTCAGCTGACACTTCCAGGTTTAATGCGAGTTTATTCACGTCGGTGACTGAAAAATGAACCCTTCCGGCGAAAAGGCTGGGAGTACCAAGACTGACAATGAAGGGCTTAGTCCTGTCAATGCACCCTTCCATTTTTACCATTTGGCAAATCCCGTCGACGAAATCACCAACGTTCAACGCGTTTTTCAGGTTCGCTCGATCACGGATTTCCTGACTCTTTTTAATCACCTCTGCTGGATTGCGAATACCGATGGACAGGATGTGCTTATGATCGATGAGTCGTAGGATATCCTGATTGCCTCGGACTTCTTTGGGGGGGGCACCTGTCAGGATCTGAGGGCAAGTTGATTGGCATACGGCAGGCAGGCATAGAATCGCTACGGTAAGAATGCTTCTTCTTGTTAGCACGTCATTTCTCGGGAATGAATGGTGCCCGGTTCTGTTTGAGAGCGAACGGAGCAGAGGGAGTGTTAGCTGTGTCAAGCCGGTAAAGTGTTGGTTCTCAACCACTTCGAGTGACTTGATTTTCCGTGTTTCTTAAGGCAAAAGCCCGTCAAAATCGGGGCGCATGAGTTTCTGATTTTGAGTGATGTTTGAAATTTTTTGATTTTGCAATGCACAGCAGGTTACTGATTTTGCTGGGTTCGCTTTTCTGGAAGTTTGATTATCCAAATATTCCGTCCGTGATTGGGATGTTTGGCACCTGCGTCGGGACTTTTTGCCGCCGTTGTGCTCAACTGGCTCAGTTCTCGTTACATTCTATGTGTTCCGTCATGTACTAATAACCGTGGGATAATTGATGCACTACTTCGAGGCTCATGCACTTACCCGTTCTTGGATGATCCTGACGACTCTGGTAATCCTCATTCAGGCAGGCCCATACCTGATTGCCGCCGAGCAGAACGCCATCGATGATTGGCCGATGTACCGAAAGGACGCTGGACGAAAAGGAGTGAGTCAGGCGGAGCTACCTGATAACTTGCGGCTCGCATGGTCTCGGAAGTTTCTTCCATTGACACCTGCGTTTCAAAATAAACGCTTGCAATTCGATGCGGGATATGAGCCAGTCGTCGCGAAAGGCAAGCTGTTGGTTGCGTCATCCTTGACTGATTCGGTCAAGGCGTTTGATACCCAAACCGGTCAACTGGTCTGGACCTACTATACCAATGGGCCTGTGCGGTTTGCTCCGGCGATATGGAATGAGGCGGTCTGCTTTGGTTCCGACGATGGGCACATGTATTGCGTTGACCTTCATACCGGTGTGCTCCGCTGGAAGCAGCAGGCTGCACCAAGTGAACGGTTGTTGTTGGGTAACAGGCGTTTGATTTCTGTTTGGCCAGTGCGGGGAGGCCCAGTGGTCAAAGATGGCGTGGTTTACTTTGCAGCGGGTGTATGGCCTTTCGAGGGTGTATTTATCTATGCCATGCAGATTGAAACGGGGAAGATTATTTGGCGGAATGATCGGATGGGGTATCTGTTTGGTCAGCAACCGCACAACACGCAAGCCATCGGAGGGTTGGCCCCTCAGGGATATTTGTTGATTGATGAAGATGAGCTGATTGTGCCATGTTCGACCGCCTATCCCGCCAGGCTAAATCGGCTCACTGGAGACTTGATCGAATTTGAGTTGCCCTCCGCTGGTCGTTATCCCGGCGGCTGGTTTGCCGCTTTGGATCCAGATCAGGCAAGAGCGTTGAGAAGGGGAAAGCTGACATTTGATGAGTCGATTAACAGTCAGCAGCATGAAGACAAGCTGCACAGCGGTGACGGGGGAGTTGCGGAATTGAGTCGTGAAATTCGAACTCCATCGCAAGTAATAAACTTTGATGTGCCGGGTGTGGATGTCGATGGGCCAGTGCACGGGATGTTGGTTGCCGACAATGCTCTGTTTGTCGTTACCGCAAAGGGCGAGATCCTGTGTTTTCGAGATGGCAAACAGTTGGGTGAAAAATCGCGTGTTGCATCATCCATTTCGCGGGCAAAGCTTCGGCCGAGTCGTGATGCAATCCTGCAAGCTGAATCGATTGTCGCGCACGCCTCAAGCGAACATGGAATCGCAATCGTTTACGGGCTTGAGGATGGTGATCTTGCCAAAGCTTTGATCGAATCAACGCACTACCACGTGGTGATCTTGGATGATCAGCAGGAGCGGTGCCAGGCTTTGAGGCGTGACTTGGATGCAGCTGGTGTCTACGGTACGAGAGCAGCAGTGATGCATTGTGCGATGGGGCGGGTCGCATTGCCTCCCTATCTTACGACCGTGATGGTGACCGAAAGAGAGGAGTTGCCGGTTGCGCCTCCGCTACAGACGCTCAGGCCTTTCGGGGGTGTCGCGGTAAATCTGGTGCTGCCCGAATCTGACAGCGATCGACTGAAGCAACAAGGCTTTGTGTTAAGCAACAAAAATGGTGATGTTGTTGTCGAACGACAAGGTGCTTTGGCGGGCGCGAATGAGTATGCCGGTGACTGGGCATTGAGCAAAGATCAATTGGTCAGGTTTCCTTTGGGCGTCTTGTGGTTTGATGACACGCTCGCTCATTTCAAACGTTCCCCGCAGCCACGATTCAATCAGGGAGAAATGATTTCACGTCCCAAGGATTGGCGGGCAGCGCGGCTTAAAGGGAACTATAAAGTTGATTACCCGTTATTGCCGCCCGTGTTGTCAGATATCTACACAGGCCGCGTTCTTGATGATACCGAACGCATGGATCTGCGGAAGAAACTCACCGCTACATCACCTTCCATCGCAGAACCAAGTCAGTATCGACCACCACGGCAGCAAGATGATTGGAAACCAAAGAAACCGGTGGTGGGCCAGCGAAGAAATCCAATCACCGGAGAAATGGAGCCGCGTGCTTTCCTGAAAACCTATGGGTGTGATGGTGGTGTTGATTACGGAGATTTGTACACACTTCGCAGTGGAACCGCAGCGTTTTACGATAAGACAATCGAAAGCGGGACGGTCTTTTTGAGTGGCCCTCGTAGTGGTTGTACTAACAGCATCATTCCCTCAGGTGGTGTACTGAATGTGCCCTACTTCTATGAAGGGTGCACTTGCAGCTATCCCCTGCCTACGGCGATGTCGTTGGTGTCGATGCCTGAGCAGCATGAGCAGTGGGCGTCGTGGGGGAAGAGTGAGGTCCCCAATGGAAAAGTCCAACGTGTTGGGATCAATTTTGGGGCTCCGGGAGATCGGATTACAAGAAGCGGTACGCTTTGGCTCGACTACCCTTCGGTCGGCGGACCGTCACCGACTATCGATGCAAAAGTTTCCGGTATGCCACGCTATCGATATCAGCATAGCCTTTGGATACAGGGGGACGCGAAGTACCC